>NC_015380.1:710000-1010000 GCF_000195085.1 Candidatus Pelagibacter sp. IMCC9063
TGCTTTAATTCACCATAGACCCACCAATGAATTCCAAGCTAAATTTAGTATGGAATATTCAATGGCGATTCTATTGGTTCAAAGAAGAGCATACATTCCTGAATACCAAGACAAAAGAGTTAATAAACCTGACGTGCAAAACATGTTAAGAAAAATTAATTTTTACAAAAATGCTATCGCTGAAAAAGCAGGATATGATAAAATGACTACTATCATTGATATTTATTTGAAAAATGGAAAGAAAATATCTGGTAGAGGTGATTTTGGAAAAGGTAGCCCAATGATACCTATGAGCTATGATGAAGTAGCTGATAAGTTTATGGGATGTGCTGAATTTGCAAAATGGCCATTAGCCAAATCTAAAGCAATCGTAGAAACAGTAAGGAATTTAGAAAAACAAAAAGACCTTTCTAAGTTAAGTAAACTGTTAACTAAGTAAGCAAAAATATGAAAGTCGCAATACTGGATGACTATCAAGGTGTTGCGCAAGAATTTGCTGATTGGAGTAAGCTAAATCAAAGTTGCGAAATTAAAGTATTTCGTGAACCATTTGATGACGAGACTCACGCAATTGAGAACTTAAAAGACTTCGAGGCTTTTTTAATCATGAGAGAGCGAACTCCAATCACAGCAAGTTTAATGGATGGCTGTCCCAATTTAAAATTTATTGCCACTAGTGGAATGAGAAATCTTTCCATTAATTTTGACCACGCCAAAAGTAAAGGAATTATTGTTTCGGGCACAGAAGGAAATAAAAATCCTACTGCAGAACTAACGTGGGGAATTCTTTTAAACCTAGCTAGAAATTTAAGGCAAGAATCTGAAAACATGTATCAGGGATACTGGCAAACAACGGTAGGAGTGGAGCTAAAAGGAAAAACCTTAGGTATCATTGGACTTGGAAAATTAGGATGCCAAATTGCAAAAATAGCAAAAGCATTTGAAATGAATGTGATTGCTTGGAGTGAAAATTTAAAAATTGCTCATGCTACAGAAAACGGAGTTCTTGCAGTTACAAAAGAAGAACTATTAGAACAATCTGATTTTGTTTCTATTCATTATGTTCTTAGCGAAAGAAGTAAAGATCTTCTGAAATATGAAGATATCTGCAAAATGAAAACATCTGCCTTTTTAATCAATACTTCTAGAGGTCCTATTATCAATGAGGAAGACTTGGTTCGAGCGCTTCAAGAAGAAAAAATTGCAGGTGCCGGTATAGATGTTTATGAGCATGAGCCTCTTCCTGAAAGTCATAAATTACGATTTTTACCCAATGCTTTTCTAACGCCACACATTGGTTATGTGACCCAAGAAAACTATATTAAGTTTTACTCCCAAATGGCAGAAGATCTTCAGGCCTTCATAGATGGAGAGCCAATAAGAATTTTAAGCTAGATCTATACATTCTTGGTCCAGTACTCTGAAACAAACTTTAATTTAAAAAATTTTCTACACTATTTAAATTTTCTATTTTTTCTATTTTTTCTTTAAAATTGTCTATTTCTTTTTGATCGTACGAAAATTTTGCCAAATTGTTAAATTTTGTTAAAATTTCATTTTTCGGCACAGGGTTTTCAGGGGATCCTTTTCTAAATTTTTCGGTATGTGTAAATTTTTTATTATCATTGGTGATCACTTCTATAGATGCCATATGTCTAAATTCATGACCAAGTTTTTCAATTTCTGGATCTACTTCTGCACTTATTTTTTTCATATAATCTAAAATTTTAGGATTTGATATTTTATCTGGACTAAATTGATCCACAAACAATTCTCCTTCAAGAGCCATTAATGCCAACCCGTAATAAATGTTCATTTGGGCAGAAGTTACATTTTGATTATCGTAAGCCCAAGCACAATGGACATAGGTAGGATGGCTAATTTTTGCTTTAATTTTTTTAATATTATTTGGATAAATTTTATTATCTTTCATAATTGCTTTAAGACAATCTAAAGCTGCATGAATACTGGTAACAGACGAGTAGGGTTTAATTCCTGTGTTAGCACATTCCCAAACTTCTCCCAATTGATCTGTAGCTCTTGTAAAATTATTTTTCCCGGAAAAACTTGAAAGATAGCCTCCATAATCAGCTTCAATAATATTAGAAATTCCTGTAAATTTTTTTGCAGCAAGTTCAGCTGCCAATACTCCAGCCTCAGCTGCTCTTCCTGAATGTAATCGTTTTACCATGGCCCCTTCTTGAGCTGCCATCAAACCAGCACCTAATGATCCTGCAATTCCCATTGCATGTAAAGTTTGTTCTTTATTCAAATTCATTAATTTTGCCGCCGTAACAGCCGAAGCTATTGTTCCATGAGTTCCTTGCGGATGAAATCCTCTTAGCAGAAGCTCAGTTCCAGCTGCCGAACCTACGCGAGTAGCAACTTCATATCCAGCAACAACAGCTGTTAAAAAATGTTTGCCACTTATGTTTTTAATTTTCTCAGAAACATTAATAGACACAGGCACTATGATAGAGTTGGGATGTAAAATAGACTCCCTATGAATATCATCAGACTCAAAACCATGTCCTGCTGTTGAATTGATTAAAGTAGCATTTAATAGGGAGGTTTTGGTGTTAGTCCCTATGATTGTACACTCTTGAATATCAGTATTATTTAGCACAACTTCCATTAATGTCTTAGTCCACGGCAATGTATTTCCATGGATGCAGCAACCTACTCCATCTAAAAAAAAGAAGCTTAATATGCTCTAAGACTTTTTTGGGTATGTCTTCAAAGGTTAAGTTTGCAGAAAATTTAGAAAGAATTTCAGTAGTATTACTTCCTTTCATCTAATTAAAGAATTTTCCAAATTCCCTCAGATGTTGCTAAAGTCTTTCCATTTGATTTTAACTCACCCTGCATAAAAATAAGAGATCTAGTTTTACGTTTAATTTTAGCATAACCAATAATCTCTTCACCCGCTTTAGATCCAGAAATAAATTTTATATCCAATGTAATTGTAACAGCAATTCCATCTATTACTTGATGAGCGGCAGTTCCCATTCCAGAATCTAATACAGACATTATGTAGCCACCATGTGTAACTCCTGCTGCATTCATGTGAAAATCTTTTAACGTAGTTTTGTATTCATACTCATCATCTGAAATTTTTTTAAAATCCAGCCCACCATTATGGAGCATGAATCCTACTTTACTAATATTTTTAAATTCTTTTGTCATATCTTATGTTCCTTCTTTAAATGTTAGCGCTTTACCATTATTGCAAAATCTTTTTCCCGTCGGTTTTGGTCCATCATCAAAAATATGTCCATGATGGCCTCCACACTTGCTACAATGATATTCTATTCTTGGGTAGCCTAACAAGTGATCTGTTTTAGTTTCAAAAACATTTTTAAAACTTTCAAAAAAAGAAGGCCATCCACTTCCGCTGTCATACTTCATATCTGAGCTAAAAAGTTTTTGATCACAACCCACACAATGATAAAATCCTTTTCTTTTTTCATCATTTAGATTACTGCTTCCAGGCATTTCGGTGCCTTCTTCTCTCATAATTAAAAATTGCTCTGGTTCTAGTGTCTTAGCCCATTCACTATTTGTTTTTTTCATAGATTGATAATACAGTAATATTAATTAAAATTAATCAATTATGTTTAAATATTTTTTACTATTTTTTTTATTCTGCACTTTTTCCAATGCCACGTCTCACAACGTTGAATTGATTAAAAAAAAAACAAAAGCCACTATAGAAAAAGTCAAAGAAACATCAAAAGAAGAGATCGAGCAAATTAAGGAATTTCAAAAACAAAAGAATCAAGAAGGTAAAGAGCAAAACAAAAGAAACCTTGAAAAACTAAAATCTTTTTTTAAAATTAAAAAAAACTAAGCCTACCTAACTACAAAGCGTTTCATATTGTAAAATAGAATATTACATATTGTAATATGTATTACTGTAGCTATAAGATTTGAAATATATTTTATGAAAAATTTTTACGATGTCATAGTAATTGGAACTGGAAATGCAGCTTTATCTGCTGCTTTGTCAGCTTCAGACAATGGAGCTAAGAAAATTTTAGTGATTGAGAAGGCTTCTAAAAAAGAAAGGGGTGGAAATAGCAGATATACGAATGGAGCTTTTCGTTTTGCTTACAAGGGCTACTCTGATTTAAAAAAAATTATACCTACCTTAAAAAATTCAAATAGTATTGATTATGGAAAATACACCACGGCAGATTTCATGAAAGATATGAAAAAAGTTACGAATGGAAAGACAGACAAATCTTTATCTAAAATTTTAACAGGTAATAGCTTTGAAACAATTCATTGGCTTAGCAAAAAAGGTTTAAAATTTACTCCAATTGAAGGAAGACAATCTTTTGTAGTAGATGGTAAAATGAAATATTGGGGAGGCTTGACATTAGAGGTTGCTGGACAAGGGGAAACATTGGTTGATTCATTGTTAAGAATTGTTGAAAAGCATAAAATTAAAATTCAATATGATACTGCTGCAGTCGATTTGGTTTATGAAAAAAACTCAGTGTCTGGAGTGGAGGTAATGAACAAAAACAAAGTTGAAAAAATTTATGCCAAGTCTGTTGTTTTGGCATGTGGAGGATTTGAATCTAATCCTGAGATGAGAACAAGATATTTGGGACCAGGGTGGGATATGGCAAAAGTTAGAGGAACCAAGCATAATACTGGAGATGGACTAAACATGGCATTCAAAGTTGGAGCTTCGGCTTTTGGAAACTGGTCTGGTTGTCACGCAGTTTTTCATGACTTGAACGGTCCAGAATTTAGTGATTTAAAAATCAGTAATAAATATCGTAAAATTAGTTACCCATGGGGAATTGTTCTTAATGCTGAAGGAGAAAGATTTGTTGATGAGGGGGAAGATTTTAGAAATTTCACATACGCAAAATTTGGAAAAGAGGTAATCAAGCAACCTAATCAATTAGCTTGGCAAATTTTTGACAAAAAAGTTAGACCCATGCTGTACAGCGAGTATGATGTAAAATCTGCGACCATGGTTAAGGCAAACACTCTTGAAGAATTAGTAAAAAAACTAACAGGAGTTAATAGTCAGAAGGCCTTGGACACTATTAAAGAATACAACAACTCCATCAATGATGTAAAATTCAACCCGACTATTAAAGATGGAAAAAGCACAACTGGCTTAAAAGTAAATAAAACTAATTGGGCAAACAAAATAGATACAGCTCCTTTTTACGCATACGGGGTTACATGCGGTATCACATTCACTTTTGGTGGTTTAAGAATTAACAATAAAGGACAAGTTTTAAATAAAGTTATGAAGCCTATTAAGGGATTGTATGCCGCTGGTGAAATGGTTGGTGGGATATTCTATTTTAACTATCCGGGTGGAAGCGGACTAACGTCCGGAGCAGTATTTGGAAAACTTGCTGGAAAATTTGCAGCGAAACATTAAAAAGGAGACTTTACTCCCAAGGAATGTCCTAATTCATTAAGATCATTCACTATATCAGCAGAAAGTATAATTCCCCGCTTTTTAATTTCCTGTTCTTTTTTGTACTCTGGCTCTCCGGGATGTAAGATTTCTTTAAAACTTTTAGCCAATTTTAATTTTTTTACTTTATTAATTCCATATTCCATTTTTTTTAAAAATTGATTTTTATTTTGGAAAAGATCCGCTTTTAAACAGATCATAAAATGTCCAACATTAGCAGGGCCTGAAAAGTTATTACCAAATTGGTTTTTTACATTTCCACTATGATTAGCTCCTGTAAAAATACCTCCTATGATATCCATCATCCAGGATATACCTGCACCTTTCATTCCACCAAAAGGTAACATAATTCCGTCAAAGGCTTTTGCGCCATCGTTAGTAGGCTTTCCAAATTTATCAAGCGCCAGTCCAAAAGGTATTTTCTTGCCACTTTTGGCAGCAAATTTTAATTTTCCCCTAGCAACAGCTGAACATGCCATATCTAATATAAAAGGTTTATTTTTATTCGCAGTTGGACTTCCAAATGCAAATGGAGCCGTTCCAAAATGAGCAGCCATTGCACCGTGTGGAGGTAATGCAGGAGAGGATGCGGTAAATACCCAAGCTATACAATTATTTCTCGTTGCAATTTCTAAATAGTTTGCAGCCATTCCAAAGTGGTTACTATTGTAAATACCTGCTATTCCTACACCATATTTTTTTGCAACTTTAACACATTCATTCATTGCAATATCTGAAGTTACAAAGCCCAACCCATTGTTTCCATCTACATGAAGAATATTTCTTTGAATTTTTTTAATTTTAATTTTTGGTTTAGGATTGGCAACTTTTTTTAAAATTCTTCGGCAGTAAATAGGAGCTCTCACTACTCCATGTGACCACACACCTCGTACATCTGCTCGAACCAGTCCTTTTGCTACAATAGAGGCGTGCTTTTTTGAAAATTTACACTTTTCATAAATAGTAGAAATAAATTTTTCTAACTTTTCAGGTTTTATTTTATAATTTTTTTTTATGCTCATCGAGTATTTTGTATGTTTTCTTTGTTAATACATCTGTACGTGTTGCATTAACATTTGCATATGTCCAATATATTTTTAAATTACTTTTATTATTATTAATAAATCGATGAGGGACCTTAGCCGGGATCCAACAAGCCTCACCTTCTTTAAGAGTGTATTTTTTTTTATTTATTTCAGCCAATGCAGTTCCCTTAAGAACTAATACAGCTTCTTCACAATTGTGGTAATGTAAATTAATTGATTTGTCTTTAGGTATAAGTGTCGTTCCACTAATCATAGACTTAGATCCGGAGTTTTTATTTACAAAAATTTTAGTAACTACTGTTCCAAATCTTTTTATAGATTTTATTTTTTTTTCTTTAAATATAGCTGGTTTGTTATTTAGCATTTGCTTTAAATTAATTTTAATTGTTATATATAATATATTTAAAATGAAGAATCTTAAATTTTTAGTATTAGAAGGAGATGGCATAGGTCCAGAAATAACAAAGTCAGCGATTGATGTTTTGGAGGCAGCATTAGCTATTTTTGATTTGAAGGTAGATTTAATTCACGAAGATATTGGCTTTACCTCTTTTAAAAAACATAAAACAACATTTAGAAATGAAATTTTACAAGTTGCAGAAAAGTGCGATGGCATTATACTTGGAACGTGCTCGCACAACGACTATCCTCCAACAAATGAGGGAGGATTAAATCCTTCTGGAGTTATTAGAAAGTATTTTGAGCTTTATGCCAATGTCAGACCAGCTAGAAATCGACTAGGAAAATCTACTAGATTTCCCATGGGAATAGATTGCATAGTGATGAGAGAAAATACAGAAGGTTTTTATTCAGATCGTAATATGTATCTCGGTGTAGGAGAGCTTATGCCAACCAAGGATGTTGCCATATCAATAAGAAACATTACTAGAAAAGGGTCCATGCGTATTGCAGAAACTGGATTTCAATATGCACAAGAAAGAAGAAAAAAACTAGTCGCAATTCATAAAGCGAATGTTTTGAGATATTCCGATGGTCTTTTTTTAGAATGTGCTCGAGAAGTGTCTAAGAAATACCCAGAAGTGGAATACAAAGAGCAAATTGTAGATTCCATGTCTGCATTAATAATAAGAGACCCTTCTGTATTCGATGTTATTTTAACCACCAATCTTTTTGGAGACAATCTATCAGACGCAGCATCTGAAATTGCGGGTGGTCTCGGTCTTGCTGAATCAATTAATGCAGGAGATAATTTTTGTATTGCACAAGCTCAACATGGTTCAGCGCCAGATATTGCTGGAAAAAATATTGCAAATCCAGTTTCATTAATTGGCTCTACAGCAATGCTATTAGATTGGTTAGGTAAAAAAAATAACAATAGTCAGCTCAAAGAAATAGCTGAATTGATAGAAAATGCGATTGATAAAATGATTATTAATCCTGAAACAAGAACACCTGATATTGGTGGTAAATTATCTACTACAGAATTTACTAAGAAACTAATTGAACAATTGAAATAAATTACTTACTAAAATGGAAATCTTAAAAAACCCCATCTTAGAGCCTTGTGTTTGGAAAGTTTCAGACTTTAAAAGCGAAAATGAATGGACATACACATTTTCTGAAAATCAAATTTTTGAATTGGAGGAGGCTGCAAAAAAAGTAATAAATAAAAAATTGGCACCAACTTCTTTTTCTAAGTGTGATTTTATTTTAGATTCTTTAACGAAAGTTTTAAACGAACAGTTAGATATATTACAAAAAGGTCGTGGCTTTATAAGACTACGAGGACTAGATGTAAAAAAATATGACTCTTTAACTATTCAAACTATCTATTGGGGTATTTGTAGTTATTTAGGGGTAGGTATTCCACAAAACTCTAAAGGAGAGTTGATGAGTGGAGTTAAAGACTATGGAGATAAAATTATCAGTGACAATCCGTATCGTGATGGAATTAGACTGCACAGGACAACAGCAAAGATTGACGCCCATACAGATAGTTGTGATCATGTTGCTTTATTATGTTTGCAAAGAGCAAAGCAAGGAGGTGAAAGTGGAGTGATAAGTGCTCTTTCTATTTATAATGAGATATTAAAAAATAAACCAGAATATTTAGATACTTTATGCAAAGGTTTTTATATTGATTTAATTGGTAAGGGAAAATCTGAAAAAGAGTTGAGCTCACATCCAATTCCAGTTTTTAGTTATTATGGTGGAAAAATGTGTTCAAGGTTTAACAAGAGTCAAATTGAGTTGGGAGCTGAAAAAAAATCAGGAGGTTTAGATTCTCCAAGCAAAGAAGCTGTGGAGTATGTTCAATTTTTAACGGTGCAGGAAGATTTTCATTTAAAAATGATGTTAGAAGAAGGCGATATACAAGTATTAAATAATAGAGTGATCTACCATACAAGAACCAAAGTTCTCGATCATGAAGATCCATCTAAAAAAAGGTTGCTGTACAGGGTCTGGTTAAATGCTCCTCAACCCAGGCCAATGGCCCCCGAATTTGCCAACCAATTGAACACCGGTGAACGTGGCGGTGTTACAAAAAGAATCTACTAGTTTTGACTAATTTACATCCAACAGATTTAAAAGAACTCAATATTAAAAATCACAAATGTTTTTTTGTTGGAGGAGTGAAAAAAAAAATCGACACTAAGGAGGTCATTAAAGGCACTATGTATGTAGAGCAATTTACTCCAAAAGATTTAAAACCTAATCACAAAATTATTCTTATTCACGGAGGAGGCCAGACAGGAGTTGGTTTTCTAGGGACTCCAGATGGAAGAAGAGGTTGGGCTCATGATTTTTTATTAGCTGGATTTGAAGTCTTTGTAGTTGACCAGCCAGGTCGAGGACGGTCCGGATATTCAAGCAAACTTTATGGAGAATATATTGATCGCGAGTTAGACTTGGATGATTGCGAAAGAAGATTTACCGCAATGAAAGATTTAGGAAATTGGCCTCAAGCCAAATTACACTCTCAGTGGCCAGAAAGTGGCAAAAGAGGGAATAAGATTTTTGATCAATATATGGCTTCCCAAGTTAATACCATGACCGATAGAATAGAAACTGAAACAATGTCTAGAATTGCTTTGGCAGAGTTGTTAGATCTTATTGGACCAGCTTTTGTTTTAGGACACAGTCAAGGTGGTCCATTTTGCTGGTTAGCTGGAGATGTTAGGCCAGAAAAAACTTTAGGTTTATTGGCAATTGAACCTAACGGACCTCCCTTTTTCAATGTTGCTTATGGTGGACACGTTCAATCACACATAAAAAACTCAAAAACTGATAAAAAAAGAGAAGGAGATAAAGATTGGTACATTACCGCGTCCAAACCAGACAGACCAGGAGGAATTACCTATTCATCTTTAACTTTCGATCCTCCTTTAAAAGAAAATGAAGTTTTAGTCTCTGAATTAGATCGGGATTTAACAAATGATAATTTAGTTCAATGTTATCTACAAAAGGAGCCAGCAAGAAAATTAACTAATCTTAAAAAAGTTCCTATTTTAATTTTATCTGCACAAGCCTCTTATCACTCACCTTATGATCATGGCACTAGCAATTTTTTAAATCAAGCGGGAGTGATGCATGATTTCTTGAGGCTAGAAGATAGAAATATAAAAGGAAATGGTCACATGATGATGTTAGAAAAAAATAATCATGAAATAGCAGACTGTTTGTTAAATTGGATGTATTCAAAAATTTAAAATTTGAAATAATTTTCAAAAAAAGTTTGAATTTAAGATCTATAGCGTTCAAGAGTAAATATAACTGTTATTTAACCGTAATTTAAAATTATTTACTTTTGGTTTAATATTTGATTAGCTAACTATTCTTAAATTTAATAGGGGAAAATAAATGTTAAAAAAAATGATAGCAGTTTTAACTGCTTTAGTATTTTCAGCATCTGCAGCATTTTCTGTAGATTACTCTGGAAAAACAATAACAATATGGGTACCATTTAAAGCGGGCGGAGGTACTGATGCAGTTGCAAGAGCTCTTACTGCTCCTTTGTCAGCAAACTTGCCTGGAAATCCAGCGGTTGTTGTGAAAAATATGACTGAAGGTGGTGGAATAGGATCAGTAAACACTTACGTAGCGAAACACGGTAAAGATAAAGATGGATTAGTTGTTTTAGCTACATCTGGATCAACTCAACTTCCGTTTCTTTTTAAAGACAAAAGAGTCAGATACGACTACAAAAATTTTGTTGCAGTTCACGGTGCTGGAACAGGTGGAGTAGTTTATGTGAGAAGTGATCTTGGCGTTAAAGATATCGTAAAGGATTTTGACAAATTAAAAGGTTCAAAACTATTTTACGGATCACAAGGAATTAGTTCATTAGATGCAGTTCCAGCTTTGGCTTTTGATATGCTAGGATTGCCTGTGAAACTTGTTTATGGAATGAAAGGTAGAAAAGGTGGTAGAGCTGCAATTATGCGTGGGGAAACTACTATTGACTATCAAACTAGTTCTTCTTACAACAAACACATCAAACCTTTAGTTGCTAAAGGAGAGATGGTTGCATTAATGTCTTGGGGAGTTCAAAAGGGAAATAAAATTGTTAGAGACCCAAACTATCCAAACCTACCATCATTTACAGAAGTTTATGAGAAGGTAACTGGAAAAAAACCTGGCGGAAAAGAATTCCAAGCTTGGTCTGCAATGTTTTCAGCAGGATTTACTACACAAAAGTTTTTAGTATTACCTAAGGGAACTAAAAAAAGTGTAATTAAAACTTGGCAAAAAGCAGCTGCAGGAATTGTTGCTAATCCAGCAACAATGAAAGTTCTTAATGGAAAACTGGGTAAGTACCCTCATTTCATTGGTGACAAAGATTTAAAAGTAGCTCTTAAGAAAGCCTCTTCAATGAAGGGAAGCACTTATAGCTTTTTAAAAGACTGGTTAGCTAGTAAAAAATAGAAATATTTTTTAGAAAAAATTGGGGAGTTATCTCCCCAATTTTAACAATCGAATTCTCTTAAAGTTTTATAATAATTAAATGATTGAATCCTTATTAAGTGCTTTTGTTACTATAGTTTCTGGATCTTCAATCTTCTATTTGATAGCAGGTGTTTTAATTGGTTTGGTAGTCGGTGTCATTCCTGGATTTGGAGGAACAGTAGGCTTATCTCTTTTATTACCGTTTGTATTTGGAATGGAGCCTATATCTGGAATTGCGATGATGATGGGCTTGCTGTCAGTTGTTGCAACTTCCGACACTTTTCCTGCAGTTTTAATAGGTGTTCCCGGGTCTGTTTCTGCTCAGGCTACGGTGATGGACGGTTTTCCACTTGCAAAAAAAGGACAGGCTGCCCGGGCTTTGTCAGCTGCTTTTTTTTCTTCACTATTTGGTGGTTTGTTTGGAGCTGTTTTACTTACAATGATCATACAAATTGCAAAGCCAATAATTTTAGCTTTTGGAACTGGAGAAATGTTTATGCTTGCAGTTTTTGGAATTACAATAGTTGGAACTTTAACTGGAGCTAGTATTTTTAAGGGATTAGTAGCTGCTTGTTTAGGTTTAATTATTGGTGCTATTGGAATTTCGCCAGGCTCATCTGAATATAGATTAGATTTAAGTAATTTTTTGGAGGTTCAAACTCCGATTGTGATGTATTTAGGCAATGGCCTTCCTTTGATGGTTATTGCAATTTCAATATTTGCATTACCAGAGATTGTAGAGTTGTTGAGATCAAATAAGGCAATTTCTGAAAAGGCAGAATTGGAAGCCTCTGGCTGGTTGAGGGGTTTTAAAGATTTCATGGCAAATAAATGGCTAGTGCTGAGATGTTCCTTTTTAGGAAGTTTTATTGGACTAATTCCGGGCATCGGTGGTTCTTGCATAGATTGGATTAGTTATAGTCATGCAAAGACTTCAGTTAAGAATAATGAGGAATTTGGAAAGGGAGATATAAGAGGAGTCATAGGACCCGAGTCTAGTTCAAACTCCAAAGAAGGAGGAGCTTTAATTCCGACATTACTTTTTGCAATACCAGGTTCTGGTGGAACTGCTGTTTTAATGGGTGGTTTAATATTACTAGGCGTAGATCCTGGAATACAATTAATCACTAATCGATTAGATTTGGTTTATACGATTATATGGTCGCTTGCGATTGCAAATATATTCGGTGCATTGATTTGTGTTGCTTTAGCTAAGCCAATTTCATCACTTACAACTATTAATTTTACAATTCTTGCGCCTTTCTTAATTTCATTGATACTTTTTGCTATTTACAACTCAACACGAGCTTGGGGTGATCTTGGTTTTGCAATGTTGATTGGAATCATAGCAATTTTTATGAAACGATTTGATTATTCTAGAGTCGCTTTGATGATTGGTTTTGTTTTGAGTGACGGTATCGAAACTAATCTTTATCAAACTATACAATTTTATTCTTTACAGGAGCTATTTTTGCGCCCCATATTTTTAGTTTTGATAGCGGTATGTATTTTGTCAATTTTGTCTGGTTTAAAAATAATAGATAAAGCTAAACAGTTAAATCAAGAAAAAAAAATTACAAATTATACAAAAAAACCACAGTTATACTTTTCAATTTTAATGCTTTTTATAGCATGCTATACAATCTGGGCCTGTAAAGACCTTGGCTTTCTTGGAAAAGTGTTCCCCCAAGGGGTTGGAATCGCAATGTTAATTTGCTCTTCAATATTAACTTATCAAATACTATTTAACCAAAAAGAGAGTATTGTTTTTCATGACTCTGAATCAAGTTTGGGAACTGATAAAGAATTAAAACCTTTCTGGTTACCAATTTTTTGGTTTATTTTACCTTTATTTATAGCAATGATCATAGGTTTTTACATTGCAATTGGTCTATATGTTTTCTGGTTTTTATACAAAATTGCAGAAGTGAAATTGTCATTGTGTATTGTGTCTTCAATTTCCATTTGGATTGTGCTTGGTATCATATCTCATTTTATGGTAATGGATTTTGCACCCGGAATTTTACAATCATACTTTGAATTACCGTGGCCTATTAATTAATTAAGAAAGGACAAAACTATGAGTGATCAAATAAAAATACCTTGCTTATTTATGAGAGGTGGAACTTCAAGAGGTCCTTATTTTTTAAAATCAGACCTACCTCAGGATGTGGAAAAAAGAGATAAAACTTTATTGGCTGTTATGGGCTCTCCAGATATAAGACAAATTGATGGGTTGGGAGGGGCAGATCCAGTCAAAAGTAAAGTAGCTATTGTTTCGAAGTCTGAAGAAGAAAATATAGATGTTAATTACTATTTTGCACAAGTTAAAATTGACGAGCCAATTATTGATACAAAACCTTCTTGTGGAAACATGCTCGTAGGTGTTGGACCTTTTGCTATTGAGCGAGGCTTAGTTAAAGCTGAAGATGGACAAACAAAAGTTATCATCCGAGATAAAAATACTGGAATGAAAATTGAAGAAATTGTTCAGACACCGGGAAAAGAAGTTTCTTACGATGGAGACTTTAAAATAGACGGGGTTCCAACACCTGGCACACCCGTTGAATTAAGATTTATGGATACAATTGGAGCAAAAACTAAAAAATTATTTCCTACAGGAAATTTAATAGATGAAGTTAACGGAATAAAATGTACGCTAGCAGATGCCGCTATGCCAGTTGTTTTTTGCAGAGCCAAAGATTTTGGACTTAGTGGAAATGAAGATTATTTAGAATTAAATAAAAATCAAAAATTAATTGATGATTTAAATAAAGTTAGAATTGAAATGGGAAAAAGAATTGGATTTGGAGATGTTAGTAAATCAGTTATTCCAAAAATAGCTATCATATCTAAGTCAGACAAAGGATCTATAAAATCAAGATATTTTATGCCCTGGAGTTGTCACAATGGTTATGCAATTACTGGCTCAATTTGTTTGGCCGCAGCATCTAAATCCAAGGGTACAATTTGTTCTGAATATTATGAGGATTATTCCAATAACGGAAATTTTGAAATAGAGCATCCAACAGGTATTTCTAAAATCAAGGTAGAAGTTGATTATAATGAAAAAAATGAAATTAAGAATTTAATTTGTAGCACCACCAGACATGCAAGATTAATTATGTCGGGAGATGTTTATATAAAAAAAAGTTTAGTTGAGTAATGAATTTACTTTTAAAAAACAAAAAGTGCATTGTTACCGGAGCCAGCCAAGGTTTAGGAAGGGCTATTGCTTTAATACTTGCATCAGAGGGATGTGATCTCATTCTAGTTTCTAGAAGAAAAAAACCACTACAAGAAGTGGAAAATAAAATTATAAAAAAATACAAAGCAAATGTTTCTATCCTTTCCATGGATGTAACATCCAAAGATGCGGATGCTAAAATTAAAGACTTTGCTTTAAAAAAAATGGGTTCCATCGACATTTTGATTAATTCTGCAGGAGGCTCAAGACCAACAACTTGGGATGCTCCCGAAACTTTTTGGGAAGAGGGTATGGCATTAAATTTTACAGCTTTGAGAAAATTAACTACTAAAATCATTCCTATTATGAAAAAAAATAAATGGGGAAGAGTTATCAATATCACAGGCTCTGTTGAGCCTAGAGAGGTTAATATAGCAAACGCGGCCAAGTCTGCTGTTCATGCCTGGTCCAAAGGTTTATCAAGAGTTGTCGCCAAAGACGGCGTAACAATTAATTGCATATCACCAGGAAGATTGAAAACTGAACAAATTTTAAAAAAAAGACATCCAAATTTAAAAGAAAGAAAAAAATTCATCAAAGAAAATATTCCTGTGGGATATTTCGGAGAACCGGAAGATTTAGCATATATTGTTGTTTTTCTTTCATCTCCTTTAGCTAGATATGTGACAGGAGAGATTGTTCATGTTGACGGGGGAATGAAAAAATTTGCTCATTAATTAAGAATTATTATCAATTAAATTAAGCTACTAGGTAAAAATTGTTAAAAAAATCTATTAAATCTTGCAATCATTCTAATTAATCTTTATTCATCTTCTTCAATGAAAAGTAAAAATTCTTTTAATTCTCTTTCAAAACTTACCACGGGTAATAAAGAGTATAATTATTATAGTTTAGCAGAGGCTGAAAAAAATGGTCTTGAGGGAATTAGTAAACTTCCAAAATCTTTAAAAGTTTTATTAGAAAATCTTCTTCGATATGAGGATGATGTCTCGGTTGGTAAAAACCAGATTCTAGCCATGAAAGAATGGCTAAATACCAAAACCTCTAATACCGAAATTGCATATAGACCAGCACGAGTTTTGCTACAAGATTATACAGGGATTCCAGCTGTTGCAGATCTTGCAGCAATGAGGGATCTGTTTAAGAAAAAAAATAAAGATCCCAATAAAGTCAATCCTTTATCCGCAGTTGACTTGGTAATTGATCACTCTGTTCAAGTAGATACGAATGCAACTAAAGATTCATTAGAAAAAAACGTTAAAAGAGAATTTGAACGAAATGGAGAAAGATACGAATTTTTAAAATGGGGTGCACAAGCTTTTGATAATTTTAGACTTATTCCACCAGGAACGGGAATTTGTCATCAAGTAAATTTAGAATATTTATCCAAAGTAGCATGGACCACAACACACGACGGAGAAGAGTATGTCTATCCTGATACATGTGTTGGAACAGACAGTCACACAACTATGGTTAATGGTCTTTCTGTTCTAGCTTGGGGTGTTGGTGGAATTGAAGCTGAGGCAGGTATGTTAGGTGAGCCGGTATCTATGCTGATACCAGAAGTTATCGGATTTGAAGTCACAAATAAAATGCCAGAAGGAACCACAGCAACAGACTTAGTTTTAACCGTAGTAAAGCAATTAAGAGACAAAGGAGTAGTTGGAAAGTTTGTAGAATTTTACGGAGAAGGACTAAAAAATTTAACATTAGCAGATAGAGCTACCATAGGTAACATGGCGCCTGAGTATGGAGCTACTTGTGGTTTTTTCCCTGTTGATGAGGAAACATTAAAATATTTAAGATTTTCTGGAAGAGATGAAGAGACAATTAAGTTGGTAGAAGACTATGCAAAAGCACAAGGACTTTGGGCAAGTGATGATATTGTATTTACAGATACCGTTTCATTGGACATGTCTACGATAGTACCAACTATTTCAGGACCTAAAAGACCTCAAGATAAAGTGTTATTAACAGAAGCTTCTACAGATTTTAAAAAAGTTTCAAAAGAAATTAGCAAAAGAGAAGAGCCAAAAACTGTAGAGGTAAAAGGTGCTAACCATTCTTTGTCAGACGGTGATATTGTTATTGCAGCAATAACCTCATGTACAAACACTTCAAATCCAAAGGTTTTGATTGGAGCAGGACTTCTGGCAAAAAAAGCTGACGAACTCGGCCTTACTGTAAAACCTTGGGTTAAAACTTCATTGGCTCCAGGATCTCAAGTAGTTACAGATTATTTAAATAAAGCTGGACTAAGTCCTTACTTGGATAAACTAGGTTTTAATTTAGTAGGTTATGGTTGCACCACTTGCATTGGAAACTCTGGTCCATTAGCAGACAATATTAATAATGCTATCTTAGATAATGATCTTTTGGTTACTTCAGTTTTATCAGGAAATAGAAATTTTGAAGGAAGAATTAGCCCTGTTGTAAAAGCAAATTATCTTGCCTCGCCGCCATTAGTGGTTGCTTATGCAATAGCAGGAAATATGAATTTTGATATGTACAAAGATTCTTTGGGTAAAAGCAAAGACGGAGATGAAGTTTATTTAAAAGATATTTGGCCAACAAACAAAGAAATAGAAGATACTCTTCTTACTTCATTGAATGCGGATATGTTTAAAAGCAGATATGAAAATGTTGCCCAAGGTCCTAAAGAATGGCAGGATATCAATATTGAACCTGGAAGTATTTATGAGTGGGACGATGGTTCATCTTATGTAAAAAGGCCTCCTTTTTTTGATAACATGACCGACGATCCGGAAGGATTTAAAGAGATCAAGGACGCAAGACCGCTAGTAATTTTAGGTGATAGCATAACAACAGATCATATTTCTCCAGCAGGATCAATTCCAAAAGACAGTCCTACAGGAGATTATTTTATGAAATACCAAATTCAACCAAAAGACTTTAACTCTTATGGTGCCAGACGTGGAAATCATGAAGTAATGATGAGAGGTACTTTCGGTAACATAAGAGTAAAAAATGAGATGGCTCCTGGCACTGAAGGTGGATTTACAAAAATCTATCCTGAAGGAAAAGATGCAACAGTTTTTGATGCTGTTACGGAATATAAAAAAAGAGGAACGCCTCTTGTCGTATTTGGCGGCAAACTTTACGGATCTGGATCTTCTAGAGATTGGGCAGCAAAAGGTTCTCAACTGCTTGGAATTAAATTGGTAATTGTAGAAAGTTTTGAGAGAATTCATCGATCAAATTTAGTTGGAATGGGAATATTACCACTGGAATTTACACAAGGAATGGATCGTCACAAATTGAACTTAAAGGGATCTGAATTGGTAACTGTTTTAGGAATTGAAGAAGGAGTAAATCCAAAACAAATAGTCAAAGTAGAAATTAAATATGCAGATGGAACAGCCAAAACTATAGAAACTGTATGCAGAATAGATACCGCAAGTGAAATTGAGTACTATAAGAATGGTGGAATTTTACAATACGTTTTGAGAAATATGCTATAAGTCTTTTGAGTTAGAGACAAATGGAAAATAAATATACAAAGCTTAATATAGAAGATCATGAATTTGATATAGCAGACATTTCAGCTATTAAAGGAATTGAACAATTACCTTTTTCTTATAGAATTTTAATAGAAAATATCCTGAGGCAGCAGATAAATGGAAGTAATATAAATGCCCAAGAGCAGATTCAAAATATCTTAGACTTTAAAGTTGGCAAAGCCATTAACTTTATGCCAAATAGAATCCTAAGCCATGACATACTTGGAAAAGTTATGCTTGTAGATTTTCTAGCTTACAGAGAAGCTTTAGCAAAAAAAGGGATTGATCCCAAAGACATTCAACCAAAAGTCCCAATTGATTTAGTCATAGATCATTCGTCCCAAGTTGATTTTTTTGGAACAGAGCAATCTAGAATAGATAACTTAAAGAAAGAATATGAAAGAAATTCAGAAAGATTTTCCTTTTTAAGATGGTGTTCAAAAAATTTAAAAAATGTAAAAGTAGTTCCTCCTGGAGTTGGGATTTGCCATCAAGTCAATATTGAGTATTTAGCTAAAGTTGTTTGGTTAGACAAAAACACACTTCATCCAGACACATGTATAGGAACTGATAGTCATACACCCATGGTTAACGGAATTGGAGTGATGGGTTGGGGTGTTGGTGGAGTAGAAGCGGAAATTGCCATGTTTGGGAAATCTTTACCAATTACAATTCCTGAGGTTATTGGTGTTAATTTAAAAAATGAATTGAACGAAGGCATAACTTCAACGGATTTAGTTTTAAATATTACTGAACTTTTGAGAAAGAATAAAATAGTTGGTTGTTTTGTAGAGTTTTATGGAGAAGGAGTAGAAAAGCTTACGGTAGGTGAAAGAGCAACTATTTCAAATATGGCCCCAGAATATGGAGCAACTAATGTTTTATTTCCCGTCGACGAGTCAACTATTGATTATTTGGAAATGACAGGAAGAGAACCACAGCATATCAATATTATTCGGGAATATTCAAAGCACCAAAAATTATGGAGAAACATCACTGATACTCCAAATTATTCTAGAAATTTAGAGTTAGATTTAAGTTCAATAAAACCTTGTGTTGCCGGACCTAAGAATCCAGAGGACAAAGTTAATCTAGATATATTTTCTTCAAAAGCGAATAGTCACTCGCAAGAGCTTTATAAAAAAGATTTAAGAGAAGATAATTTCAAAGTTCCAAATTTAGGATTTGAAATAAAAGATGCAGATATTTTAATTGCCGCGATTACCAGTTGTACAAATACTGCAAATCCTAACAATGTAATTGCAGCAGCTCTTGTAGCTAAAAATCTTGTAAATTTAGGTCTGAAAAAAAATAAAAAAGTAAAAACTTCTTTTGCACCCGGTAGCCAAGTTACAGCAGAAATATTAAAAAAAAGTGGCTTACAGTCATACTTAGACCAGCTAGGTTTTAATGTAGTTGGCATTGCATGCACAACTTGCAATGGTAGCTCAGGACCATTACATCCTGATATTGCGGAAACTATCGAAGATAACAAAATTTTTTCCGTTGCTCTTCTATCTGGTAACAGAAATTTTCAAGGTAGAATTCATCCAAACATAAGAGCTTCTTATTTGGCCTCTCCAGCCCTGATAGTTCTATTTTCAATTCTGGGTTCTATAAAAAAAGACTTATTTAAAGATTCGCTTGGCTTAGATAAAAATAATAAAGAAATTTTTTTTAAGGACGTTTGGCCCACCAATAAAGAAATTAACGAAGTTGTTAAAAGCTTTTATAATCCAAAAATATTTATTGAGAAATATTCTGAAATTGATGATGGTGGCGAGCTATGGGAAAAGCTAAACGTTAGCAAAAGCGAAAACTACGAATGGTCAGAAAAAAGTACCTTTATAAAAAAACCTCCGTATCTTGAAATTGCCAATTATGCCAATATTGAACTAAAAAATATAAATTCTGCAAGACCAATTGCATTATTTGGAGACTCGGTAACAACAGATCATATATCACCATCAAGTGTAATTACCAAAGGCACTGCAGCTTGGGATTATCTAGAAGGGCTTGGTTTGGATAGTAAAGATTTTAGTAATTTTTTAACCAGAAGAGCTAATCATGAAATTGTAAGCAGGTCCTCATTTGCTAGTTTAAGATTAAGAAATTTAATGACTCCTAATTCAGAAGGTAGTTTTACTATTAAGTACCCAGAAGAAAAAGTGATGAGACTTTATGATGCTGCCATGAAATACAAGGAAGAAAATACAGAAATAATTGTGATAGCCGGAGAAAATTATGGATGTGGTTCGTCAAGAGACGTGGCTGCAAAAGGACCTTTGTTAATTGGCATTAAAGCTATCATTGCAAAAAGTTTTGAAAGAATACACAGGTCTAATCTTGTTGGAATGGGTATTTTGCCTTTGGAATTTGAAAAGAATTACGGAATAGAAGAATTGGGAATAGCGAAAACTGACAGATTTAGCGTCCTTGGAATAAAAGATATAAATGATGATAATAAAATTTTAGATTTGGTAATTGAAAAGCAAAATGGCGAAAAAATTAACACAAAGTTAAAAGCTAGATTGGATACTCCGGACGAAGTTATATTTTGGAAAAATGGAGGAATACTTCCTACGGCATGGAAAGAAGCTTAAAATAAGAAATTTTATTTTATGAAACAAAATTGGGTCACAGCAGCTTATTATCGTGGGGGAACAAGCAAAGGAGTTTTTTTTCAAGCAAAAGACTTGCCAACAGCTAGTGAAGATGAGTTAAGTAAAATTTTTTTAAAAGTAATTGGAAGTCCAGATCCAAATGGAAGACAGCTAAATGGAATGGGAGGTGGGGTTTCTTCCGTTTCTAAGTGTGTAATCATAAGCCCCTCTAAAAGAGAAGATGCTGATGTTGATTATAATTTTATTCAGTTAGCAGTAGAAGAACCAGTTGCAGAATGGAATAACAATTGTGGTAATCTATCTGGAGCAGTTGGGCCATATGCGGTTAATACTAGAATTATAAAACCTCAAGAAGGTGAAAATAAAATTAGAATTTATCAAGTAAATACAGATAAGATAATTCACTCTACTTTTGATGTTAAGGATGGAATTGCCCTTACTGAAGGAGATTATTCTATTGCTGGTGTTTCAGGAACAGCTTCTAAAGTTAGGTTAGACTACCTTTCTCCAGGCGGTTCCGGAACTGGAAAATTATTACCAACTGGAAATGTAATTGATGAAATAGATATTGAGGGTCACGGTAAAATTAAGGTAAGTATTATTGATGCGGCAACTCCACTTGTTTATATTTTAGCAAAAGATTTAAATCTTACCTGCGCTGAATCACCAGATGAATTAGATTCAAAAATAAAACAAATGGAAATAGTTCAAAAAATCAGAAGAAAGTGCGCATTTATAATTGGCTTATGTAAATCGGAAAATGAAGCTTCAATGAATACTCCAAGAATTGGAATAGTTTCTAGTCCAAAGGATTACCAAAGTTTGGATAAATCTAATGTAAAAGCTGACACCTACGATATTTGTACAAGAATGTTTTCAATGGGAAAGACTCATAAAGCTATAATGGGAACTGCATGTGTAAATATTGGAGTAGCAGCAGCAATCAAAGGAACCATACCATTTCAAGTCAAAAGAGAAGGTGCGGATGATTTGGCATTAAGAGTAGGAAATCCTTCTGGTATTATTGTTGCAGGTTCTGTAATTAATCAAGATAATAAGACTGCAGAAGCAGTATCGGCTGTGATGTACAGGACGTTCAGACCACTTATGATAGGTAAAGTTTTAGTTTAATTTTAAACAGCTATTTTTGTATCGCCGGTAATTTGAGTTCTATGCATAACTCTTCTTGTATTTGGATCAAAAGCATCTCTTTTATGAAGTACATAAAGATTTTTCCACATCAAAAGATCTCCCACATCCCATTTCTGGGTCCAAGTATATTTATCTTGTGTTGCATGGTCCCATAACTGATCAAGAATTGTTTCACTCTCTTCTAGTGACAAGCCAATTATGTACGCATGAGGTCTTCTACCAAGAAATAATATTTTTTTATTTGTTAAAGGGTCTGTTGCAATAATTGGATGTTTTGCACCTGGAGTTTTAGATGGATCACTAACCTCTTCGTATCCTTTTCGAAGCATTCCAGCACTATTGTGTGCACTATCATGAATCAATAATTTTCCTTCTATTTGCAATTTTAAATCACTAGGAAGTTCTTCATAAGCTTTCATCATATTTGCAAAATGAGTATGACCTTGATTTTCAGGCACTTCCAAAGAATATAAAATTCCTGCTTTAGGGGGCATTTCATTGTAAGTCATGTCGGCATGCCAAACAGCCTCACCATCTCCTAAATTTCCAATTGGTTTTCCTAAATTTTTAACATTGGATATGACGTTAATTTCAGGATGATCTGGAGAAAAATTAATTCCATAGGGATTTGGTGCTGGCAAATCCAAATTTCCAAAATTCTTACTATAATGAATTAAACGCTCATCTGATAAGTTCTGTTTTTTAAATACTAGAACTAAATTTTCTGACCAGGCTTGATTAATAAAATCCAATTCTTCTTTGGTTAGGTTTTTTTCAAGATTAACGTTTCTGATTTCAGCACCAAGAGAACGATTACTTTTTACAATTTCCATAAAAAAAAACTATTAGATAGGGTATGTAATTACAATAGTTAATTTTGAATTAAATTTTAAAATTTAACACTGCCATTAAATCTTTTATTTTAAAGTCTTCATGCAGAACCAGCTGAATCAATTGATGTACTTGGTCTTTTGGGTAGGCTTTTAATAACTCTTTTGCTTTATTGGAAATTTCTTCCTCATTCATAGGATTATCAGGAGTCCCACGTACAGCTTTTGCATGATGAGATAGTTCTGAATTATCGTTAAAAACAATTTTTACTTTTGCTTGCCTTTCTGGTCTTGCAATAGCCAATTCCTCACTAGGTACTGCTATTATCTTTTTTCTTACTTCTAAAACTTCCTTGTCAGTAAATAATTTTTCATCATGCACTTCATTATAACCAATAGTCTTTTTAACAATATAAAGGGCAGCCAGGTGTTGAGCGCAAATATTAGGAATGCTCCTATCGCTAACAATATCAAACCTGTCTGAAGGAATATCAATTTTAATTTCTTTTATTTCCTTATGATCAAATTGTTTTTGTTTTAAAATAGCTTCAATAGCATCCAAGATTGCTTGAATAGGAGATCCCACACACCATTTTTTTATCGAAGTGTTATCAATTTCAAAAACAGTTCCAAGATCTTTAATAATAATTTCAGGTTTAGGATTGTGAGCAAATGCTTCTAACAAACCTCTATGTCCTAAAAGAGGATCTTCAACGGACGTGAAGTTTTCTTTTGCTAGCAAAGCAGAGTAAATTCCATTTCTTGTAGTCATTCCTGAAAATACAAATGCTTTTTCAATATGCTCCTTATCTCTATTCCAACAGGCAAGTCCGGAAGTTTGTTGAATAGTATAAGATAATAAATAATTACACTGTTCTTGATTTAACTTTAATAAAGAACCTGCAGCCACAGCAGCTCCAAAAATAGTACCAATGCTGTGGGTTGCAAAAATAGTTGTCTTGGGTGTTTTGTAGCCCATGCTCATATTAATTCTAACTCCAACATCATAACCAAGAGCTATCGCTTTTAACAAATCGGAGTGAGAAGAATTTTCTTTTTCAGCTATAGCTAATGCAGCTGGCACAATGGCACAACCAGGATGAAATCTTCCATTAGTATGAGTATCATCGGTTTCATCGGCATGAGCTGCCATCCCATTTGATAAGCCTGCATGGATTGCGCTAACTTTTATATCATTTCCAATTAAAGTAGATTCTGGATTTCCACCTTGGGATTTTGCAAATTCAAAAGCTTTTTTTCCTGGCGGTAATAATCTTCCGGTGAGAATTGCAACCAAGGTATCCAATAAATGAAAGCGAGTATTTTTTTGAGTTACCTCCGGCAATTCATTGTGAATTGCTGAAGCAATGTATTTTGTAAGTTCTTGTTGAATGTCCATTAATTAAATATCCCTTCTATTTTATTTTTGCTTAAATCGACTGTATTTTGATCACAAGTAAGATTTAGATTTTGGATTTCATTTGAATCTAGGTTTTCGAGGTTATTTATAAGGCTAATAAACCTTAACTCTTCTTGTTGCGAAACGAACCCATTTATAAGAGGTTGCATCTTCTTTATATATTCATTTCTTCCAAAAGGCGTTTTTCCACCAGGATGAGCATTCGCAAAATTTAATTGTTCTGTAATTTTAGTCCCATCATTCATAATCACTTCAATTTTAGCACCCTGCACTTTTTTTAAAGGATCTTTTTCATTATAATATTTTTGATTAAAATCTGGATCTTCAAATGTTTCAACTTTTTTCCACAAATTAATAGTCTCTGGATTTTGCTTCCTCTCTTTACTATAGCTAGTTTCATGATGCCAAAACCCATCCTCTAAAGCAACAGCAAAAATGTACATTGCTGAATGATCGAGAGTTTCCCTGGAAGCTTCCGGACTATATTTTTCAGGATCATTACTTCCAGACCCCATAACAATATGAGTATATTTTTTAGAATAAATATTTATTTTTTTTATTTCTTTTAGGTCTTTAATTTTCTCTTTTAGAAGAAATGCCACATCAATAATAGAGTTTCCATGATAGCCGGCTGAATGTTCTTTGGTAAATGTAGAAAGAATTCCTGCGCGAGGTGCATTTTTTTCTGGAAGATTAATTTCAATATCTTCATTTTCTTTATGAAGCAAGATAGGAACGATTCCGTAATCTCCTTCCCAAACTGGGCTAGGTCCTTTTTCTCCTCGGATCGCCCGATCAATTGCATCAATCGCATTTCTTCCAACTAACCCTGGTGCAAATGCTTTCCAACTAGAAAGATTTCCTTTTCTTCCTTGTCTCGTAAAAATAGAAGTGTGAGCACTGTATTGTATGGCTTGATAAATAGTTTCTTCGTCAAGATTTAACATTGCACCTATACCTCCTGTAATTGCTGGACCCAAATGACCTACGTGATCAATTTTATTTGGGTTTAAAGCAATAGACATTGAGAGCCGTAATTGAATTTCGTAACTGGTTGCAACTCCTCGGATAAGATCTTTCCCATTTAATTTTTTTTGCTGAGCAACTGCTAAAATGGTTGGGATACAATCGCCTGGATGACAAGTTTCTTTAGCCATGATGTTGTCATGAAAATCTAATTCTCTAACCGCCACTGCATTAGCCCAAGCGGCCCACTCACAATTAAATTTTTCATCACTGCTTAATCCAAAAAGAGTAGATCCATTTTTATTTTTATGAAACATGGCTTGTGACCTTGCAACACAAACAGGATCTCTATTGATGGCTGCGATTGCAACACCTGCATTATCAATCAAACGATTTCCAACCATCTCATTAATTGATTCGTTGGATTCCCATGGTTGCGCCGCCATTGATGCTAAGAGCCACGCAAGTTGGTTTTTTTTTTCAATTCTTTTTCCTGGACTGGGGATGATTATTTTATTGGAAAGCATTTTCTTTTTTTAATTTAATTTTAAATTCATACTATTGCTAGTTTATTTCATTATTTGTTTGATGTTGCAAAATCATATTTCGCATTGTGAAACTATGTTTTGTATATTGATATAAATTTTTTTTATGATAGTTTTAATTTTATAAAAACAAACAATGGGGGAAATAATGACAAATAACTTTAAAAAACTTTTTGGTTTTTTTTCGGTTGCTGCTTTAATTCTTACTTCTTTAGTTGGAACAGCTGATGCTGGTTCTCACAAAAAGAAAAAAGGAAGCTACGCAACAAAAGGATGTGATCCGATTCAAGTCGTGATCCATGCTTCATACGGTGGTGGTACAGATACTACTGCAAGAATGATGTCAGTTAGAACTAGAAGAAACTTAAAAGCTGATATTCAAGTAGTTGGTAAAAGAGGTGGATCTGGAGCGAAAGCACAGAACTACACTTTAACTAGACCTAAAGATGGTTGTACTATTATGGCTCTTACAGAGTCTCATTTATATACAATGGCTAGAGGAAAATCTAACATGAAGATCGGTGATCTTGTTGGAGTTGCTAGAGCTATGGAAGAACCTACTTTCATTGTAGTAAATGCTAAAAATAAAAAACTAAGCACAATTAAAAAACTAGTTAAAGAAGCTAACAAAAAACCGATTACTGCAGGTATTGCATCTATCGGTGGAACAGAACACATTGGTATGTACCAAATTTCAAAAGCTGCGGGTATACCTTTTAAAGCCGTTTCTTTTGGTTCGGGCGCACAAAGTTTAGCTGCACTTGCTTCTGGAAAAATCGATGTTGCATTACTTAATCCAAGTGAAGCCGCAGGATTGATCCAAGACAAAAAAGTGAAAGCTGTTCTTTTATTGGCTGAAAAAAGAATGCCAGACTATAAAAAAGTGCCTTCATCTTATGAACTAGGTTGGAAAGTAAAAGTTTCAACTACTAGAGGTTATGCTGTTCTTAAAGGAACTCCACAGCCAATCATAAATGAGATCTCTAAAGCAATGGTTAAAGCGATGAAACACGAAATATTCGCTAACTATCTTAAAGGTGCTTCTTTAGACCCTGCTACTAGCCCTGCTGGTACAGAAGTTTGGGATAAGCAACTTAAACAAAACTTTGTAAATGCTCAAGACGCATTAAAAGGTTTAGGACTAATTAAATAATCTAGGAATTGATATTTAAACATGTCTGATAAAAAATTAAATCCCGCATCTAAATACACTTTAGGTGCGGGGTTAATTCACAAAGTTGATTTAATAGTAGCGAGTATTATTATTATTGGTGGAGGCTTCATGTATTATGAGGCAACTCTTTTCCCCGCTGCTCCAAATATTTTAGGTGATACGTTGAATGCAGATGTATTTCCAAAAATGCTAATTGTTCTTATGATTATCTTGGCAAGCATTATTCCTTTTGAAATAAGCTTTATGCCAGAAAAAATTGCAAAAATTGACAAGGGTAGATCTGTAAGCTTAGAACCAATTACCTGGAAAACTATTGTCTTACTTATAGCTTTAGTTTCGGTTGCAGAGTTTTTAGGCCCTGCAGTCACTATGTTTGTTACAGCTGTGTCTTTCCCACTTGTTTGGGGGGAAAAAAATTATCTAAGAATAGCAATTTATTCGGTTGCATTCCCAATATTTGTTTACTTAGTATTCAACAAGGTGCTTGGTCTATTCTTTGATCCAGGCGTATTAAAATATCTCAACTAACTAACTAAAGAATATAAATTATGGAACCAATTTTAAAAGGACTAGGACTATTATTAGAGTGGCAAAATGTTTTGCTAATTTTTGGAGGAGTGTTTATTGGGGTTTTGGTCGGTGCGTTACCCGGTTTAAGCTCTCCGATGGCCATCGCTCTTCTTATGCCTTTTACTATTAGTTTAGATCCAGTAGCATCTATTGCTATGATGGCAGCCCTTTATTGTGCTGGAACATTTGGTGGATCTATTACAGCCATATTAATTAATGCACCTGGTGCCCCTCCTGCAGTAGCAACTGCATTTGATGGATATCCAATGGCAAGAAACGGCGAGCCTGGAAGAGCTTTGGGACTTGCTGCAGTTTCAAGTGTATTTGGTGGTATTTTTAGTTTAGTTATTTTTATAGCTGCAACTCCTTTGTTAGCTGAAATTGCTTTAAGTTTTGGCCCAGTAGAATATTTTGGTTTGGCTATTTTTGCACTATCTATGTTAGCTTCCATGAGTGGAAAGTCTTCTATTAGAAATTTAATAGCAGGAGCAATTGGAGTTTTGATATCTACAGTGGGTGTTCACTTAGCAACTGGTGTAGAACGATTTGATTTTGGTGTTGCTGAATTAACAGAAGGTATTCATTTCGTGCCAGTATTAATTGGCCTATTTGCGATGTCTGAATTGTTAACGCAATCTTCAACACTACAAGATGCTGTTAGAGTAATGACAGCAAAGTCTTTAAAGTTACCTACCTTTGCAGAGTTAAAAAAATTAAAAGGTCTAATTTTAAGATCTTCGGGTTTAGGAACTTTTATAGGAATTTTACCAGCAGAGGGTTCAACTGTAGCTGCCATGATGGGTTACAATGAAGCTAAAAGATGGTCTAAAACTCCAGAAAAATTTGGTACAGGACACGATGAAGGTATTGTTGGTCCGGAAGCTGCAAACAATGCAGCGGCAGGTGGAGCAATGGTTCCAACTCTTGCCTTGGGTATTCCTGGAAGCGGAACTACTGCATTAATTTTAGCAGCTTTAGTTATGCATGGATTTAGACCTGGTCCTTACTTAATTACAGAAACACCAGAACTAGTTTATGCTATCTTCGGAGCTATGCTTATTGCAAACTTTGCCTTTTTAGGAATTGGACTTGCTGGAGCTAGGTTTTTCTCTTTAGTTACCTTTATACCAAAAAGATTTTTGTGGCCTTCTGTTTTCATTTTCTCTCTAATAGGATCTTATGCTTACAGCTCAGCTTTTTTCGACGTATGGGTTATGTTGATCTCTGGTATCGTTGGCTTCTTTATGATGAGACACGGTTTTTCTCCTGCTCCATTAGTAATGGGTCTTATTTTAGGACCGCTAGTAGAAGAAACGTTTACTCAAGCGATGGTTATTCATGATAGTAGTTTCTTTCAGTTCTTTGAAAGTGGTGTCTTTATCGTCTTTATGGTTATGACAGTCATAAGCTTAAGTAGTCCTTTTTGGCCCAAGATATTTAAGAAAAAAAAGTAAGCAATTGAGCTCAAAAATATCTAACAAGGTAGCCGTTATAACCGGCGGAGCAAGAATGATAGGTCGTGCAACGGCTTTAAAACTTGCGAAGCAAGACTTTGATATCTTAATTCACACTGGAGGTAAAAGTTTAGAAGAAGCTAAAAAAACTTCTGAAATGATTTCTGCCTTGTCTAAAAAGTGTGAAATAGTTACAGGCGATCTTACCGATTTAAAAACCATCGAATCTATTAAAAACAAAGCTCATGAAATGGGCAATCCTTTGGTTTTAATTAATAATGCAGGAATGCGTATTCACGAAATTTTCGAAAAAATTACTTACGAAGACTGGAAAAAAATAATGACAGTTAATGTAGATGCTGCATTTTTATGTGCTCAGGCATTAATTGGTTCTATGACAGATCATAAATGGGGGAGAGTAGTGAATATTGGAGGAATGTCTGCTCACGTTGGTGCAAGAGAAAGAGCACATGTGGTTACTTCTAAGGCAGCCTTAGTTGGGTTGACCAAAGCCATTAGTATGGAATTTATTGAGAGAGGTATTACTTGTAATTGCGTAGTGCCAGGATTTATTGAAGATTTTGATACTGATAAAAATGAGTTACATGGTCATTGGTTAAAACATCCACAAACACCAAACCTTGCATCTGGTAGATATGGAAACCCTGAAGATGTCGCGGAAGTAATCTCTAATTTATGCAAAGAAGAAGCTAATTACATTAATGGACAAGTACTTCATGTAAATGGGGGAACCTACACACCGTGACCATTTATGCAGAAGAGTTTTCAGGATGGGCAACTAAATTAAAAACCCAAGATATTCCATCTGATATTCAGGAAGTATTGAGCTTTTTAGTAAAAGATATTTCTGGAGTAATTGTTGCCGCAAGAAATGAAGATTATATTCAAAGTTTGATTAAGACCTATAGTAATACAGGAAACATAATTGCACTAGGTCATAAAAATGTCTTTGATGTTTTTTCCTCATCTATTATCTGTGGAACTGCAGCACACGGAGAAGATTTTGACGATACGTTTGAAGGAAATCCAATACATGTTGGAGCGACTATGGTTTCTACTTTTTTATCTGCTGGGCAATTTTTTAAACTTAATGGAGAGCAAATTTTAAAAGGAATAGCTATTGGCGCAGAATTAATATGCAGAATGGCACTGGTATCCCCTACAGCAATGCATAAACAGGGTTTTCACCCCACATCTATTTGTAGTGTATTTGGAGCAACCGCTGGATTGGGAGCCGTACTTGGATTAAATCAAAAGCAATTATCTTCTGCTTTAGGTGTCGCTGGTAGTATGTCTTCTGGAATTATTGAATACTTAGCTGAAGGAACGTGGACCAAAAGAATACACCCTGGTTGGGCTGCAAGCTCTGGAATTCATGCAGCTTTATTAGGAAGGTCTGATTTCTTGGGACCAAGAACTGTATTTGAAGGAACTCACGGTTTTTTCAAAGCTTTTACTATTAAAGAAATTGAAAATGATTTTTCTCATTTAGTAGAAGGCTTGGGCACTAGGTGGGAATGTAAAAATTTAGCCTTCAAACCCTATGCCTGCGGAACTATGGCACAACCATTTGTAGATTGTGCAATACAAATAAAAAAACAAATAAGCGATTTGACACAAATTAAATTAATTAAAGCAAAAGTAGGAGAGGGAACCGTTCACCGGCTATGGGAACCAAGAGAAGAAAAAAATAATCCATCCACACCATACTCTGCAAAATTTTCTGTTCCTTATTGTGTAGCTGTAGCACTTGTTAAAGGTGGAGCTGGTCTAGAGGAGTTTAACGTAACTAACATTAAAGATCCTGAGATTTTAAAAATAGCTAATTTAATGACTTATGAGATTGACCTTAATGATGAGTACCCAAAAAACTATACTGGAACTTTAATTGTTGAGACAATAGATGGAAAAATAATTGAAGCAAAGCAGCCTTGTTTTAGAGGTGGAAAAAAACAACCGCTGACGAAAGAGGATTTTAATAGCAAATTTAATAAAAATTTAAAATATGCAAAATTAAATGATGACCAATCTAGGCAGCTTGAAGAATTTACGAACTCTATCTTTGTTAATACTGATTTTTCAAAAATTAATTTATTTTAGACCACATGGAAAGTTTTGATCTTTATGCTTTCACTTCCAGTCTTAGCTATCTTCATATAGCAATTCTTCTATTTGTTGCATTACTTGCTTCTATCATTTCAGGAATTTCAGGTTATGGGGGTGGGATGACTCTGGGTATCCTTGTGTCACCATTCATTCCCATTAAATTATTAGTTCCTTTAATGTCCGTTTTTGTTTTCTGCTCAAATGCATCAAGGATGTACTATTACCGAGACAGTATTTTTTGGAAAAAAGGTTTGTATTTTGCTCTAATAGGTACTCCTTTTATAATTTTAGGAACAAATTTTTACGCAGGTGTTTCAGATAAAGTTTTATATTTTTGTCTTGGATTTGGTCTTGCTTTTGTAATTATTGTTAGAAGAGTTTTTAAAAAAATTAATTTAACCATTGGATGGTTTGGTTTGGCAGTTATGGCAGTTTTTTACGGAACTATTAGTGGTGTCATACTAGGTCCTGGAGCAGTGTTATTAACAGCATTGGCCTCCAATGGCATGGTTGGTTCAGCAATTATTGGAACAGATTCATTAATCACCTGCATTAATGTTGTTATACGTTTAGTTTCTTTTAGAAATCTTGGCTTATTAAATAATGATGCCTTATTGATTGGTAGTTCCATAGGAGTTGTTGCTATTTTAGGGTCTTATATAGCTAGAAAAATAGTAGATAAACTGGGAGTTAAATTACACACTTTAGTGATTGAGATTTGTATAATTTTAGGTGCAATTGTGATGATTTATCGTGCCCTTACCATTTGAAGGCATAGTCAATAATTAATCTAGTGCTCGAAATTAATATAAGCGAATAAATTACATTATAAAACAAAGCTTCATCAACTCTTTTTAAAATTTGGTATCCAATTAATATCCCCAATACTGATGCAGGAAAAAATAATAAAGATTGTTTTAAAGTATCAACATTTAAGAAAGACAAATTTGCATAAAAGGGAAGTTTAACCAAATTTAAAAATGTAAAAAAAATAACCCTAGTCCCTACATAGATTTCTTTTTTAAGTCTTAAAGGGAGAAGGTATATACTTGTGGGAGTTCCACCCGCATGAACACAAAAGCTTGCAAAACCAGCAACCACAGAAGAAATACTTCCTTTGATGATGGATCTTTTTAGTGGGACCATTTTTTTCCTCTTAAATATAAAATAATGTGCAGTGAACCCAAATCCCATGACACCAATAAGTGCCTTCAAAAGCTCTTCACTAAAGTAAGTGTAGGTGAAGGAGGCTATTACTACACCAGCAGCTCCCCCTATCATTAAGAGTTTAATAGTTTTGGAATCGTAATATTTTCTAAATTTATAAAAAGCAACCAAATCAGATAAAATGAGAATGGGAAGTATGATTGCCAATGCTTGACTTAGTGGCATGACTATTGTCATCAAGGGAATCGCAATTAAAGCCATAGAGCCTCCCAGCCCTGACTTGGCAATTCCATAAAGCATAACTGCCGGTATGGTGCATGCTAGATATGTAGGATCAAATTCCATGAAGTTACGAGTTTATATAAATTTTATGGAATTATGAGTCTTTTTAATTATATAACTCGAGATTAACATTTATGCTTTACTAAGATTGAGGCAGATCAATAAACAAAACTTCACTATCTTGGGTTGCTTGAATTGAAACTTCGTTTAATTTTGTAATTTCAGCTCCATCTCCCTTTTTAAGCTCTACATCATTTATTTTGACAGACCCATATGAGCATAAAACATATGCCTGTTCCTTGATAGTTTGTTGAATAGCTGTTCCTTGATTTAATCTTCCAGCAAAAATAGTAGCATCTTGATATATTTTTAAGCTATTTGAATCAGGGTCGTCAAAACCTGTTACTAATGGTTTTAATTGATCGGTAACTGGCTCTTTAGGAAACTCTTTAGCATCCCACCTTGGCTTCACATTTTTTTTATTAGGAAACATCCAAATTTGATAAAGACTCGTTTCCTCATCTTCCAAATTGTATTCCGAGTGAGTAACTCCTGTTCCTGCAGACATTACCTGAACATCTCCTGCTGTAGTCCTTCCTTCATTGCCCATATTATCCTTATGAGTAATAGCGCCTTTTCTTACGTAGGTTATAATTTCCATATTGTCATGAGGGTGAGGATCAAAGCCTTTTTGCGCAGCTACAATATCATCATTGATAACCCGCATTGGGCCAAAACTCATTCTACGAGGATCTTGATAGCTTGCAAAACTAAAGTGATGTTTTGCTTTTAGCCATCCGTGGTCTGCACCACCTAATTTTTCATAAGGAATTAGATTAATCATATTTTACTAATTGCTTCTTTTGCTTTTTTAAGATTATCATCATTGATAGCAAGTTGGTCTGCTGCAATAATCTCAATATCTTTAATGCCTAGAAAATTTAATGCTTGTTTGAACCAAGGAGTACAAAAATCAACAGGACTTCCTACTGGCACTCCACCAGAGGTGACAATTAGATAAACTTTTTTATTATCCTTAATCAGTCCTACTGGTCCAGTAGCTTCATATTTAAATGTCCTGCCTGCTCTAGCAATCAAGTCAAACCAAGCTTTTACAGATGCTGGAGGACCAAAATTGTAAATAGGAACTGAAATAACAATTACATTCGATTCTAACAACTCATCTACCAATTCATCCGAAAATTTAAACAACTTACGGTCTTTTTCTGTTCTTTCTTCCTCTGGGATAATAAAGCCCGCACCCTTAATTCCATCCACAAAAGGCATGTTTTGAGAGATATCTCTATAGGTAACCTGTCCTTGTAATTTTTGAACCAATTCTTTTGCAAGCTTCCGTGAAATAGAATTTTCTTTTCGGGCACTTGAGTCTAAATGTAATATATTCATGATACGTAAGGATATAGTCTTAATTAAACACTTTTCAAGAGTATAAAAAAAATTAACCAATGGTTTATTTGGGATAGACTTTTAAATTAAAAAATATATTAGCATCTCTTTGCAATAATATTAATAACTTTTAAAATTAACCCTAACTTTAACGATAAAAAAATTTGGATAAAAATTTCTTTAACACTACTAGAATTCTTGATGGAGGAATGGGCCAGGAATTATTGAATAGGGGAGTAAAACCAGAGGGAACTCTATGGGGAGCAACAGCATTGCTTCACAAAAAATACCATAAAATAATAGTTGATACTCATTTAGATTTTATTAAAGCAGGAGCAGAAGTTATTGTAACGAACAGTTTCGGAAGCAGAAAAAGAAGAATGATAGAGAATGGAGTCCTTTCTAAATTTAAATCTGCAAACAAAACAGCAGGAATTTTAGCAAAAAGAGCAGTGCAAGAATCGAAAAAAAAAATTTTGATAGCTGGAAGCTTACCACCGCAACATTTTACTTATTTTTCAGATATGGGAACTGATTTGAATGTAATTAAGGAGTATTTTTATGAGCAAGCAAAAATTCTCAACCCTTATGTTGATTTTTTTTACCTAGATGTAATGAGTAGTTTTAAGGAGTGTGAAATAGCAATTAAAGCAATTGCGCCATTAAAGAAAGATTTTTTAGTAGGTATTCACATTCGAGAGGGAGAAAAATTACCTTCTGGAGAGGATTTTGTTTCTGTAGTTAAAAAACTTTCAAAACTAAATCCATTGGGTGTTGTAGTTGCATGTGTATCCGTAGAACACTTGGAGCCTCTGATAAAAAAAATTTTAAAAATAAAAATACCTTTTGGTTTTAAGATTAATGCCTTTCAGCATATTCCCGCTGGATGGAAGCCAGACTCGAACAATCCCAATGTAAAACTTGGAAAAAGAAAAGACTTAACTCCTGCTACTTTTTATTCCATATCAAAAAAAATACACAAAGCAGGGGCTACTATATTGGGTGGATGTTGTGAGATTACACCTAAGCATATTGCTAGGTTAAAAAAAATTTAAATTTCTTGAGGTAAAGACTGAACTTCTACCTGTCTGGTAGTTTTCTTTTCTAGACTGGTTTCAAGCTTAGAATATTTTGCTGTAGTTTTGTAAAAAAGGATAGATATTAAACCTAATGCTATAGCGTAAGAGCTCCATACAAAAATAGCATGTCCACCCATATTTAAAAATTCAATCATTAAGTCTTTATAGCTAATTTCATGCGCAATTTACAACAAAAAAATTCATTGTGTGTATCTTTTAAGAAAGGGCAATTTTTTATTATAAATCAATAAATTTTCTTATTTCTTTATCTAAATCTTCTGGATTTTGTAGTTGAATGGTTTTTATTCCTGCTTGTTCAGCAGCTTTGGTATTTTCAATCTTATCATCAATAAATAAAGATTCTTCAGGGTTGAGATTAAATTTTTTTATCGCCAGCTGATAAATTTTAATATCTGGCTTGGCTAATCCAACATCACCCGAAATAATTCTGTCATCAAACTCATTTAGAAAACTATTTTGCAATCTATATTTTTCAAACTGATCTCCTGGAAAATTGCTAAGCAAATAGATTGGATAGCCTTTTTGCTTAAGTTTTAAAGCTAGATTTACATTTTCTTGATGAACGCTATCAATCATCTCTAGAAATCTACCATAAAAAGCTTCTATCGCTTCTTTGTATTCTGGATATTTTTTTATCACTGGCCCTGCTGCTTTGGAGGTATCATAAATTAAATCTTGTTGAATATGCCACTCCCAAGTACAAATATTTTTTAAAAAAAAATCTACTTTTTCTTCATCTTTAAGAATTTTAATAAATAGATTTTGAGGATTGAATTTTACTAATACCTGCCCGACATCAAAAATAACTTTTTGGATTGCCATAATTTTAGGCTAAGTCGATTGCATTCTTTTTTAACGCATTAAGATCAATATGTTGCAAAGTCTTGATGTTGGTGCTTTTAATATACACTTTGCAGGGATGACCTGCCTTTACTGCTCTTGCATACCAATCAGCACAAACACACCAGTTGTCGCCTTTTTTTAAACCATCAAAGTTGTGTTCAGGCCTTGGTGTAATTAAATCATTACCATTCTCTTTTAACCACTGCAAAAAATCATCAGTAACTTTTGCACAGACAGTGTGAGTTCCATTATCATTTTCATCTGTGTTGCAACATCCATCACGATACCAACCCGTTACCGGATCCATAGAACAGGATTCTAAATCTTCACCTAGTACATTTTTTTGTTTATTGGAATTATCCATGAAAAATTTTTGATATAGATTTATCTATTTCTGCATTAAAAGAAAAAGAGCGTCTCTCACCCTCCACCGAAAAAGGATAAGCAGTATGCATTAAGTAGTTTGGAAAAAACAAAAGATCTCCTACCTTAGGCTTGTGATTGAGAATACTCTTATTTAAAAACATTCGGCTACCATGTACAAAATCAATAGAGCCATTCGTGGAATATTTTTTTTTACTTTTGCTAAAGTTTTTGGGAAGCTTTAAATACCCAACTCCCGAAATGTCTCCATCGTGAAAGTGAACAGGGTTATAATCATTAGCGAACTGACGAACTACCCAGAAATTTTTCAATTTAACCTGTTTAGTATTTTTCCCAGTTACATCTTTTACAAAAGATTTAATATTAATTTCAAAAAATTTTTTTAGAAATTTATTTACAAATATATTGGGCATCTCTATTTCCTGCTCCACTTCACCAGCTAATTTTTTAGAATAATTATATTTTTTAGATAGCATACTACTTGTTATAATTTTATCTACTTCTTGATTAATTTTAGCTACTAATGATTTTGGCAATGATAGCTGTGCCATCTTAGGTCCAAAAGGACTTAATATTTTTAAACTCATAATTTGGTTGGATTTGGCTGTCCCTTGTAAACAACTTCTGGATCAAATTTTTTTTCCGTTTCTTCAAATTTCATTTCAATAGGATCTTTGCTCTCGTTTAAAAGTATCGATCTATAAAAACAAGAGTTGTACCCCACGTGGCAACTTGCACCATCACCTATATCAACAGATATCCATACGGCGTCCTGATCATCATCAATTCGTATAGACAGAACTTTTTGAACAAAGCCACTAGTTTTTCCTTTATGCCAAATGCTTTGTCTAGATCTGCTCCAGTAGTGAGCTTCTTTTGTTTGAATAGTTTTTTTAAAGGCTTCTTCATTCATATAGCCATGCATTAAGATTTCTTTAGTTTTGACATCAGTAGTAATTACGGGAATTAAGCCTTTCTCATCAAACTTAGGTGATAAAAACTTACCTTCCTCAACTTCTTTTACTGATTTTCTTTCTTTAAACATTTAAGACAATATAACCATTTTAAAAAATACATATATATTATAAGTTGATTTTACAAAAATAATGAAAAACGTAACAGATATAAAAGATAAAATTTTAGAAAAGATTTCTAAAGACGAGGCTGAAAAAGCTATTAAAACTATATTAAAATTCGTTGGAGAGAACCCTGATAGGGAGGGTTTAGTAGAAACTCCAAAAAGAGTAATTAAAGCATTTCAGGAGTATTTTGGAGGTTATCTAATCAATCCTGATGATTATCTAGAAAAAACTTTTGGAGATGTGGAGGGCTATGATGACATGGTGATACAAAAAAACATTACTATTCATAGTCATTGCGAACACCATATGGCTCCCATTATTGGAACTGTACACGTTGCCTATGTTCCTTCTGAAAAAGTAGTAGGCTTAAGCAAGCTTGCAAGAGTAGTAGATGCGTATGCTAGAAGATTGCAAACTCAAGAACGGTTAACTATGCAAATTGCCAATTCTATTTACAAAGGTTTGAAATCCCATGGATCTGCAGTGAGTATAGATGCGGAGCATCAATGTATGACTACACGAGGAGTTAGAAAAGAAGGAGCAACAACTATCACTAACTATTTCACAGGAGTATTTCGTGACAGTCAAAATCTTCAAAAAAGATTTCTATCCTACATAAAAGATTAATCGTCATGATTTCTGTTCCAGAAAAGTTTAATCATCTAAAAAAAATATCTGTTGATACTACACATGTTGTAACCGAGCTAGATCATCCACGCGTATATTATACTATTAAGCCAGAAATAGGCTATGTCATCTGCGGTTACAGTAACATTTGTTTTGTACTAGCAGAAAATGCTGATTTAGATACAGAACGACTATTTGTGTTTAATGAAAAAGAAAATGAGAAACTAAAGGAGAATGTCTATGAATAAATTTAAAGCCATTGTGGTGAATCAAGAAGGTGAGAACTTCACGAGAAACTTACAAGAAATTGACCTTTCTTTTTTAAAAGAAGACGAGGTAACCGTAAAGGTAGATTACTCTAGCCTTAATTATAAAGATGGAATGATTTTGAAAAATGGTGGCAGACTAGTTAAAGACTATCCTCATATTCCCGGTATTGATTTTGCAGGAACAGTAGAGCAGAGCTCTAATCCAAAGTTTAAAGCTGGGGACAAAGTTATTCTTACTGGATGGAGGGTAGGTGAAATTTATTATGGTGGCTATTCCCAATACGCGAAAGTAAAAAGTAAATTTTTAGTTAAAACACCAGAGGGAATTTCAAACAAAGATGCTATGGCTTTAGGAACAGCTGGTTTTACAGCACTCCTTTGTGCTTTTGCAATTCAAGCAAGAGAATCTATTTTATTGGGAGATCCTATTAAGGATGTATTAGTTACCGGAGCAACAGGTGGTGTAGGTAGCGTGGCTGTGATGGCTTTGGCTAAGATGGGTTACAACGTTACTGGTGTTACAGGAAAAAAAGATAAGGTTAATTTTTTAAAGGAATTGGGTGCAAGCGAGGTGATAGATCGATCTGAAATGGATCAAGAATCTAAGCCCCTAGAAGCGGCTTTGTGGGATGGAGTGGTGGATACAGCAGGAGGAAAAATTTTATCGAGAGCGCTTTCACAAACTAGACCTAATGGAGTTGTTGCTGCTTGCGGTTTGGCAAGTAATTATAAATTAGATACTACAGTTATGCCTTTTATTATTAGAGGTGTAAAATTATGGGGTATTGATTCAGTTATGTGCTCTTCTAAAAGAAGAGAATTTGTTTGGTCTCAAGCAAAGGATCTTATTGATTTCAAAAAATTACATGAAGCAACAGAGGTGTGGTCATTGGAAGACCTTCTTCAATCGTCTTCTAAGATTCTTAAAGGAGAAATATCTGGAAGAGTTGTAGTGGATGTGAATCAGTAACAATGGATTGGGATAAGTTAAAAATATTTCATGCAGTAACACAAGCTACAAGTTTTACAAAAGCTGCAGAAGTTCTTCATCTTAGTCAGTCAGCAATTAGTAGGCAAATACAATCTTTAGAACATGAACTTAAATGTACCCTGTTTGAAAGGCATGCAAGAGGATTGTCTTTAACAGACAATGGTGAGCTTCTTTACAAAACTGCCAATGAAGTAATATCTAAAATTAAAGATGTAGAATCTGATTTGATGGATGAGAAACACAAACCATCAGGAAAGATTGTAGTTACAACAGTAGTTGGCTTTGGTGGAATCTGGCTCACACCTAGAATTCAAGAGTTCATGGAAAAAAATCCTGATATTGAAGTGGAGTTGATTGTGACTGATCAAGAACTGGATTTAAGCATAAGAGAAGCAGATGTTGCCATTTGGATGAGACAACCAAAGCAACTTAATTATATTCAAAAAAAAATAATTAATATTAATTACCATATTTATAGCTCTTCAAAATATTTAGAAAAACATGGAGTGCCTAGAACAGGGAAAGAATTAGATAAACATAAATTAATTACTTACGGACGAGGCACACCTTCGCCTCTTTCCCAAAAAGAGTGGATTTTAAAAGTAGGAACTAAATCAAAAAGAAAAGCAGTTATGAAAGTGAATAATATTTATTCATTATTGTTAGCTGTAGAAAGCGGTGTTGGTCTTGCAGCGTTACCAAATTATATGGCGGTAGGAAAGCCAGGTTTAGTGAAAGTGCTACCAGAGATAACAGGTCCTACATATGAAGCTCACTTTGTTTATCCGCAGTCTTTAAAAAATGTTGCTAGAGTTAAAGCTTTTAGAGATTTTATTTTTAGTAAAATTAAACAATCAGAATTCTAGATATTCACTGATTGCGTAGACATTAAAAATGTCTTATTATAATTAATAACTATGAAACTAATTACTGCGATCATCAATCCAAATAAAGTAGAGAGTGTTAAAAGTGAACTTTCTAAAGTTGGCATTTCAGGAATTACTCTTACCGAAGTAAAGGGTTTTGGACGTCAAAAAGGGCATAAAGAGGTTTATCGAGGCACAGAAATTGAGGTTTCCTTTTTACCTAAGTCAAAATTGGAAATTGCAGTTAAAGATGAAGAATTAGAAGCGGTTATTAAGGCAGTACAGCAGGCTGCGAAAACAGATCAAATAGGAGATGGGAAGATTTTTGTAACCGATTTGTCTAAAGTAATTAGAATTCGAACAGGTGAAACTGGTCCTTCAGCTATCTAGATCTAAAAAAAATTCAAAAAATTATTAAAATACAGTAAGCTTCAATCAGAGGAGAAAATTTGATTACTTACTTATCGGGTTTGTTAGTGGGCTTTTTAGTGGCACTGCCTGTCGGGGCAATAGCCATGATATGTATCAACCGAACTTTACAATATGGAAAAATATCAGGATATTTTTCTGGTTTAGGAGCTGCTGCAGCGGATCTTATCTACGGGCTTATTGCGATTTATAGCTTAACTGCTATTTCAGGACAGGCCCTGGTTAATCAACCAGTGCTAAGATTGGCAGGAGGCCTTTGTATTATATTTATTGGAGCTAGAATGATGATAGGAAAAAAATCTTCCTCCGAGACTGTTCTGGTAACACACGAGACCAATATAAAAGATTTTATTTCTACCTTTTTAATTACACTCAGCAATCCCATAACGATGATTGCCTTTGTAGCAGCTCTTTCTAATATTAATTATTTATTTCAAGAAATTAATTTTATTCATTCAAGCATATTAGTTCTGGGTATTTTTTCAGGATCTATGTTGTGGTGGGTTATTTTAGTTAACATTAGCTTAAGTTTTAAAAAATATCTAAGTAATTTGTTCGTTAGAAGAATTAATATAGTCTCTGGACTAATAATACTTTGCATTGGTCTTTATTTAATTATATCTATCTAACTATAAATGATTTCATTCTTACAAAGCGCTTTTTATTTTATCTTATTAATATCAGTGGTAGTTTTTATTCATGAGTATGGACATTATTATTTTGCAAAAAAATATAAAGTTACAGTAACCGATTTCTCTATTGGATTTGGAAAAGAATTGTTTGGCTGGTTTGATAAGGATGGAACTAGATGGAAAGTTTGCCTTATTCCACTTGGGGGATATGTGAAATTTTTTGGAGATAGTAATGCTGCAAGCAAACCTTCAAAACCAAGTGAAGTTAATTCCAAGGACCACTACAAACTATTAGCAAACAAGCCTCTTTATCAAAGAGCCATTATCGTGGCTGCAGGACCGATTGCTAATTTTATATTAGCAATTTTTATTTTTTCCTTAATCTTTATGATCAAGGGCAAGGATAGCTCCATTCCAATTATTCAAGAGGTACAAAAAGAAAGTCCAGCTGCATCAGCAGGTCTAAAGGCTGGCGATCAAATTTCTTTTATTAATGGTACAAAAATAGAAAGTATCAACGAAGTGTCAGCTTTGATTAATATGCCAGGTGCTGATGATGTGATTCAATTTGAAATTACAAGAAATTCTAAGTTACTAAAATTTGAGATTATGCCAATTGTCAAATCAGGAACTGATTCATTGGGAAATAAATCTCAAAGAAAAATGATTGGTATTAAAATTGCACCATTAAATAACAAAATGGACAGACAACAGCTCGGTCCTACTAAGGCCATTTATTTTGCCTTTAAAGAAACTTACAAAACTATAACTTTAACACTGGGTTACTTGGGAAATGTAATAGCTGGCTCTGCAAGTCCAGATCAATTAGGTGGACCCATAAAAATAGCTCAAATTACAGGACAGGTCGCAGACTATGGGTTTTTCCCATTTTTATCGATTATGGCATATATTTCCATAAGTCTTGGTCTGATTAATTTGTTCCCTATACCTTTATTAGACGGCGGACATTTGTTTTTTTACTTGATTGAATTTGCGAGAGGAAAGCCTCTAAGTGAAAAAATACAGGAGTACTTTTATAGATTTGGGTTTTTTCTATTGTTTACACTAATGTTTTTTGCCACTTTTAATGATTTAAAAGGATTAGGGATTTTTTAAAAAACCATATAAAAAGCCATTTTTTTTCAAGTTATCACCACAGGTTGTGTTCATATATATGACAACCACTATATTTTCATTGATTTTACGGGTTTTTTAATCATATTAAAAAATATAACGAATCGAAAGGTCAATAAAATGAACAAAAAACAACTGATAGCTAAAATTTCAGCAAGCATGAATCTTAGCAAGGCAGATGCAGAAAGAACATTTGATGGAATAACAAACATTATCTTAGATGCATTAAAAAACGATGACAATGTTAAAATAGCTGGTTTTGGTACTTATAAAGTAGCAAAAAGAAAAGCTAGACAAGGTAGAAACCCTAGAACAGGTGAAACTATCCAAATTTCAGCATCTCAAAAAGTTAAGTTTTTGCCTGCAAAAGCTTTAAAGGAAATGTTCAATAAACAAGGATAATTTTTTTATTAAAAAACAGCCTTAAATTAGATTTTAAGGCTGTTTTTTTTGCCTGTTAGTATCCTTCTTAAATGTATTGATTATGCAGGTGAAAATTCTATAAATTTAATAACCGAATAAAATCAGGAGAATAAAAATGTTTTCAAAAGCGTTAAACGAAAAATTAGATGAATATCACTTATTAAAACATCCATTCTACCAAGCGTGGAATGAAGGAAAGCTAACTAGAGAAATTATTAAAGACTATGCTGAGCAATACTATCAGCACGTAAAAGCATTCCCTCGATATATCAGTGCTACGCATTCACTATGTGAAGACATTGAGCAAAGAAAAATTTTATTAGAAAATTTAAACGAAGAGGAAGATAGAGAAAATGATCATCCAAAATTGTGGAAAAATTTTGCATTAGCAATGGGAGCTGATTCAAAGGAGATTGAACAAAAACCACAAGAAAAATTCACTTCTGAAATGATTGAAAATTTTTTCAAACAAGCAAGATCAAGTTATGCAGAAGGCTTAGGTTCTTTTTTTACTTACGAAAGACAAGTTCCTGAAATTGCAGAAACAAAAATCCAAGGATTAAAAAAACATTACGGAGTTACTACCGAAGAAGGTTTGATGTTTTTTGAAGTTCACAAAGGTGCTGACGTAGTTCATAGACAAGAGTGTGAAAAACTTCTTAACGAACTAACTGAAGCTGAGCAAAAAAAAGCAGAAACTGCTGCTTTGACTACCGCTAAATTTATGTGGAATTTTTTATCAGGCATTTCTATTAAATACGGGATACCTTTAAAAGTAGCCGCTTAAAAAATTTTTACATTTATAAATCGGTGTAACTAAATATAGTTGCACCGATTTTTTATTACGAATATGATTGATAAACCAATAACCAAACCAAATAACCCTAACTTCTCATCAGGCCCCTGCGCAAAGCGTCCAGGATGGGATATTCAAAACTTAAAAACAAATTCTTTAGGAAGATCGCATAGAGCAAAACTTCCTAAGCAGAGATTGGCAGAAGTAATTAGTCTTAGTAAAGAAATTTTAAATTTACCTAGAGATTATAAAGTAGGAATTGTAGCTGGTTCAGACACAGGAGCAATTGAGTCTGCCATGTGGTCTTTGCTTGGAAAAACTGGAGTGGAGACTTTGGTTTGGGAGAGTTTCGGAAATGATTGGGCAAAAGATATTAAAGAACAGCTAAAAATAAAAAACCTAAGCATACACAAAGCAGCCTACGGCGAGTTGCCAGACTTTCAAAAAATTAATTTCGATAATGATATCGTCTTTAATTGGAATGGAACTACTTCTGGAGTCTGTTTGCCAAATGGAGATTGGATACCTGACAATAGAAAAGGTTTAACTATTTGTGATGCTACGTCCGCAGTCTTTGCTATGGATATGGATTGGCATAAATTAGATGTGATAACTTGGTCTTGGCAAAAAGTTTTAGGCGGAGAAGCTGCTCATGGAATGATAGCCTTATCTCCAAAAGCCCTAGAGCGACTATCTGAGTATCAACCTACCTGGCCTATTCCTAAAATATTTAGATTAGCCAACAATATGAAAGTAATTGAGGGTATTTTTAAGGGAGAAACGGTCAATACTCCTTCTATGCTTTGTGTAGAAGATGCGATTGATGCTTTAAATTGGATTCAATCTATTGGAGGAAGTAAGGGCTCTATTGATAAGTCACAATCAAATTTGCAAGTAGTTAAAACATGGGTTGAATCAAAAGACTGGATTGATTTTTTAGCAAAAGATTCTTCAACTCTTTCTTCAACAAGTATTTGTTTAAAAATTACAGACTCTTGGTTTTTAGAATTACCAGAAGATCAACAGCAATTAAAAATAAAAGAAATAAACAGTCTTTTAGACAAAGAGCAAGTTGCCTTTGATATTAATGCATACCGAACAGCGCCACCTGGGTTTAGAATATGGGGAGGTGCTACGGTAGAATCTTCTGATATTGAGACCTTATTGCCATGGATTGAATGGGGTTACCAAAGTATAAAAGAATAAATGTTTAAAGTTTTAATAGCAGATAAATTGAGTGAAGAAGCAGTCAGAATTTTTTCTGATAATGGCATTGAAGCGATTGTTAAAAATGGTTTGGATGAATCTGCTCTTATTGAAGAGCTGCAAGATTATGATGGATTGGTGGTTCGTTCAGCCACGAAAGCTACTAAAAAAGTAATTGAGTCTTGTAAAAAATTAAAAGTAATTGGTAGGGCAGGAATTGGAGTTGATAATATTGATTTAGAAGCTGCCACTAACAATGGAAAAGTGGTTATGAATACACCATTTGGAAATTCTATTACTACTGCTGAACACGCTATTACTTTACTTTTATCTACTGCAAGACAAATTCCTTTTGCTAGCCAAACAACCCATGCAGGAAAATGGGAAAAATCTTCTATCAAAGGAATTGAAGTTACTGGAAAATATTTAGGTGTTATAGGCTGTGGAAATATAGGATCTATTGTTGCCCAGCGTGCTTTAGGGCTACAGTTTAAAGTATTGGCATTTGATCCTTTTCTACAAGACAAGAAAGCAGAAGAGCTGGGTGTAGAAAAAGTATCCTTAGATGATTTGTTTAAACGATCAGATTTTATTACTTTGCATACTCCTCTTACAGAAAAAACGAAAAATATTATTGGTAAAGAATCTTTTTCCAAAATGAAAAAAGGTGTACGAATTGTGAATTGCGCAAGAGGTGGCTTGGTAGATGAGGATGCTTTAAAAGAGAATCTGGAATCAGGACAAGTTGCCAGTGCTGCTTTAGATGTGTTTGTGAATGAGCCTCCTAAAGACAGCTCTTTACTTGGAACTAAAAATCTTATTTTAACTCCTCACTTAGGAGCATCTACCACAGAAGCCCAAGAAAAAGTTGCTTTGCAAATTGCAGAACAAATAAGTGATTATTTAAAAACGGGAGCTATTATGAATGCAGTAAACACTTTCTCGTTAACTGCAAAAGAATATACCTCCGTAAAGCCTTATCTGTCTTTATGCTCACAGCTAGGAGGGTTTGCTGGGCAATTAACAGAAAATGCCATCAAATCTATTCAAGTGGAATTTGAAGGGCAAGCATCTGAAATTAACACCCAACCACTTTTACAAACTATTATTTATTCACTACTTAAACCTACGATGGACAATATTAATGTCATCAATTCTATTTTAGTTGCAAAAAGCAAATCTATTGAAATTTCAGAAGTGAAACATCAAAAACAATCTGAATATCAAACATGTATTAAGCTGACAGTAACTACCGACAAACAAAATAGATCTGTTTCAGGAACTTTGTTTGCTGGCAAGCCAAGGATAGTAGAGGTAAAAGGAATAGAGATTGATGCGGGACTTTCAGCCCACAACTTATATATTAGCAATGAAGATAAACCTGGTTTTATTCGTGATTTATCCAAAGTGTTAGCAGATAATAAAATTAATATTGGAACTTTTAATTTAGGAAGAAAAAAATCTGGAGGCGAGGCTGTAGCGCTCATTTCAACAGATAGCGAAATTGAAAAAACGGTAATAGAAAGTATTAAAAAAATTCCGTTAGTTATTCAGGCCAAATATTTAAGCTTTAATGAACAGTAAAAATAAGATTGTTACACTCGTACACTCTAATTTGCTCGCTATAGAAGATTTATCGAATTATTTTCAAAATACCCTCTCTCTTCAAATCAATAAAAAAACTAAGCTTTCTGAGCGTGCTTATGATTTTTATTTAGAATCTTTAACTCAAGATCAAAATCAAGAGATGAGAAATAAATGTCATTTAGAAAAAATAGATATTTGTATTCAGACCCTAGCTAATAGGGATAAAAAAATATTACTCTCAGATATGGATGCTACTATTATTGAAAATGAAACTCTGGATGATCTAGTTAAAATCAGTGGCGTAGAAGCTAACATTGACGAGACTAGCAAGTTAGCAATGGAGGGTAAGATTGATATTAAAACAACATTAAATACAAGACTGAATTATTTAAAAGGAAAACCTAAAACTCTAATTGACCAAGCATTAGCGGGAATTAAATTTCATCCAGGCTCTAAAGTGTTGGTCAAAACCCTTAATCAAAAAGGATTTATTACTAGTTTGGTGACAGGAGGCTTTGCTCCTATTTCTACTTTTGTAGGAGAGAGATTGGGATTTCAAAATGTTATTAGTAATGAATTTAAATTTAAAAATGATTGTTTCACAGGAGAGTATGTGCCAATCACTGCAGGAAACAATTCAAAATTAAATTATTTAAACAAATTAACTGAAGAAGAAAACATTTCCAAATCTAAAGTAGTTGCAATAGGAGATGGAGCTAATGATCTAGGAATGTTAACTAATGCTGGCCTAGGAGTGGGTTATCATGCGCACCAAATCGTAAGAGACCAAGTAGATAACCAAGTCTTTTTTAATGATCTTGAGACAATCTTGTATTATTTGGGCATTGAACAAAAAGAATTTGACCTTAATTAATTGATAATAGTTTCTTAGCTTAAAAATTGATAAGTTGTTAAAAGTATTTTATGAAAATAAAAACTATTAAGTCTTTAGTAGATGAGGCTATGCAAATTGTCACTACAATTGAGCCTAAAGAAGCCAAGACCTTATTGGAATTGGATAATCATTTGTTAATCGATATAAGAGATATTAGGGAATTGTGGAAATCAGGAACCGTTAAAGGAGCAAGGCACATACCTAGAGGTATGTTGGAATTTTGGCTAGATCCTGAAAGTCCCTATTTTAAATCTGACTTAAAAGTTGAGATGGTTAAAATTTTATATTGTGCTTCTAATTGGAGGAGTGCACTCGCATCCAAGGCCTTGATGGAAATGGGCTTTACTAACGTAATGCATGTTAATGGAGGGTTTCAATCATTGATAGATACTGGATTTTCTATACAAAAAGTAGAGCAAAAATGACATCCATTATACCAGTGCATAAAAGATATGCGTATTTAACATAACTAAACTTCATTCAACAGCTTAGTTTACTTCTTATGAGTAACGCAAATACAGCATGGATTTTAACATCAACGGCTTTAGTCTTATTTATGACTTTGCCAGGCCTTGCTTTGTTTTATGCTGGACTAGTTAGATCTAAAAATACTATCTCAGTTTTGGCCCAATGTTTAGTCATTGCTGTCTTGGCTTCGGTTGTTTGGTTTGTATTAGGTTACTCTCTTTCTTTTAGTGGAGAAGGTTCTTACATTGGAAATTTAGATAAAATTTTTCTAAAAACAGTTAATTTAAAAAGTTTGTCTGGAGATATTCCAGAAACAGTTTTCGTTATGTTTCAAATGACTTTTGCAATAATTACCCCGGCTCTAATTGTTGGAGCGTTTGTCGAAAGAATGAAATTTTCTGCAGTTGTTTTATTTACGGTTCTTTGGCTAATCTTGGTATACGCACCTGCAACTCACTGGGTTTGGGGTGGTGGATGGCTAGCAAAAATGGGTGTATTCGATTTTGCAGGAGGGCTAGTAGTCCATACTACCGCTGGAGTGTCTGCTTTGGTCATTGCATATTCTTTAGGATCTAGAAAAGACTTTCCCAAAAATTTTAATCCTCCTCACAGCCCTGTATTAGCGATGATTGGAGCCTGTATGCTTTGGGTTGGCTGGTTTGGATTTAATGCTGGATCAGCTTTAGCAGCAAATGAAAACGCTGGAATGGCAATGTTAGTTACTCATATTTCTGCAGCTACGGCAACTATTACTTGGATGTTTATCGATTGGATTAAAAATGGAAAACCAGGTTTGGTAGGAATGATCACAGGAATGATTGCGGGACTTGCAACTATAACTCCGGCATCAGGATTTGTTGGACCAATGGGTGCAATTATCTTAGGAATTTTAGCTGGAAGCATTTGTTATTATTGCGTTGGGTTTGTTAAGTTAAAACTTCATATCGATGATTCCTTGGATGTCTTTGCAGTTCACGGTGTGGGTGGCATAATAGGTACCTTGTTAGCAGGAATTTTAGCTACTGATTTTTTTGGAGGAGTAGGTTTGGAAAAATCTGCCTTAGAACAAACTATGATACAGGTAATTGGAATATTAACTGTAGCTCTTCTGTCATTTGTTGGAACTGTAATTATTATAAAAATTATCAAATTAACAACTGGGTTAAGAGTTTCAGAAGATGAAGAAACAGGAGAGGGCCTTGATTTTGGAAGTCATGGCGAAAGTAGTTACAACTTATAATTGTACATATTTTTTTTGTTATTTTAATTTACTTACAAAATTATAAAATAAATTATTTTAAATCTCAGTTTGACAGTAAACAATTTTTATTGTTAAATAATTAAAATCATAACTTCAAGGGGAGAGCTGAAAATGAGCACAGAATCAAAAATAAATATTTCAAAAACATTAGATACGTCTCACTTAAAAGTTAAATTTCCTTTTAAAGAAAAATATGGAAATTTTATAGGTGGAAAATTTGTTAAACCAAAGTCTGGTAAATACTTTGACAATGTAAGCCCAATTAATAATGAAGTAATATGTTCTATAGCAAGATCTGATGCAAGTGATGTTGAAGCTGCATTAGACTCTGCACATGCTGCTTTTCCTGCTTGGGGAGTTACATCAATAACTGAAAGATCAAATCTACTACTTAAGATAGCCGACGTTATTGAAAAAAATTTAGAACTATTGGCTACAGCTGAATGTTTGGATAACGGAAAGCCAATTAGAGAATGTATGGCAGCTGATTTACCGTTAGTTGTTGACCACTGGAGATATTTTGCTGGAGTTATTAGAGCTGAAGAAGGCTCTGTTTCAGAGATAAGTAATAGTGAATATTCTTATCATATCCCTGAGCCACTTGGTGTAGTTGCTCAAATTATACCTTGGAATTTTCCATTATTAATGGCCACATGGAAGCTTGCACCAGCACTAGCTGCTGGAAATTGTGTTATATTGAAGCCAGCTGAACAGACACCAGCATCCATCTTACTTTTAATGGAATTGATTGGAGATATATTACCTCCAGGAGTTCTTAATGTTGTAAGTGGTTTTGGTCTTGAAGCAGGGAAGCCTTTAGCATCTTCTAAAAGAATTAGAAAGATTGCTTTTACAGGTGAAACTACAACTGGACGTTTGATTATGCAGTACGCATCACAAAACTTAATTCCAATAACTTTAGAATTAGGTGGAAAATCTCCAAATGTTTTCTTTGAGGATGTTATGGATCAAGATGACGACTTCTTTGATAAATGTCTTGAAGGTTTTACAATGTTTGCTCTTAATCAGGGTGAAGTTTGTACTTGCCCTAGTAGAGTACTAATTCAAGAATCTATCTATGATAAATTTATAAAGAGAGCCATAGAAAGAACAAAAGCTGTTACGCAAGATAACCCTTTAAAAATGGAAACCATGATCGGTGCTCAAGTATCGCTAGAGCAAATGGAAAAAATAAAATCTTACTTAGATTTAGGTAAGAAAGAGGGCGCCAAAGTTCTATGTGGAGGAGGTGTTGCAAAATTAAATAGTGGTCTAGAAAAAGGAAATTATATACAACCAACTATTTTTGAAGGTAATAATTCAATGAGAGTATTTCAGGAAGAAATTTTTGGTCCTGTTGTATCAGTCACCACATTTAAAGACGAGGCGGAAGCATTAAGTATAGCGAATGACACTCTTTATGGTTTAGGTGCTGGAGTTTGGACTCGAAATGGAAATATCGCATATAGAATGGGAAGGGGTATTCAGGCCGGAAGAGTATGGACTAACTGTTACCATGCTTACCCAGCTCACGCAGCTTTTGGAGGTTATAAGCAGTCTGGAATTGGAAGAGAAACTCATAAAATGATGCTAAATCATTATAGGCAAGTCAAGAATTTGCACGTGTCTTATAGTGAAAAAAAATTAGGATTCTTTTAAACAATTTATTACAATGGTCTATAATTAAATATAGGCCATAAAAAAATGAAAGTTTCTGCTACCAGCTCTGCACTTCAGCTAATTCAAGAATTAAAAAAAGATCATGGAAATGATCTTTTATTTCATCAATCAGGTGGTTGCTGCGATGGTAGCGCCCCAATGTGTTACCCTTCCAAAGAATTTCTGGTAGGAGATCAGGATGTTTTATTAGGAGAGATTGGTGGGATTCCATTTTATATCAGCGAAACCCAACATGAGGCATGGAAAAATACAGATCTAATTATTGATTGTATTAAAGGTATGGGTGGTATGTTTTCGCTAGATAATGGAACTGGAAAAAGATTTTTAACCAGATCTGAAATTTGTGAAGTTAAAAAATAATTATTTTTTAGCTTCTTTAAAAACAAATTCTAACCTATCCTGACCCCAAAACATTTTTTCATTCACAAGGAATGTAGGAGCCCCAAAAATCCCTTTTTTAAACGCGGTATCCGTTCTATCTTTTAATTCATCTTTAATTGTTGGGTCTGATAATTTTTTTGCAAAATCACTATAATTAATATCCATATTTTTTAAAAATTTTTCAAAAATTTTTTCATCATTTAAGTTTAAAGAATCTACCCACGCTGCAATAAAGAATTTATCAATGTAATTTTGAAAATAGTCATTTTGCCCAGCAACAATAGCACCACGCATAATTTGAATAGTCTTAATAGGAAAATATCTATTAAATTGATATTTGATTTTATATTTATCTGCAAATAATTTTAAATCTTTGATTAAATACTTTCCTCTCAAAGGATTGAGACCTGGGGCTGTGATATCAGCAAGCCTATGTAAGCCTCCTAGAAAAATAGGCATATAATTTATCTTTTCACCAGTTTCTTTTTCGTATTTTCTTATTTGGGTGTGAGCCAAATAAGAGTAGGGACTACTGATATCGAAATAAAAATCAATTTTTTTATTAGCCATTAATCATGAATCCTAATTTTTTGAATAATGATGAGCCTAACAAACAAATACAAAAATAAGCCCAACGGCCCTGTAAAGTAAGTTAAAACCAAAGGTAAGGCAGCTACGTACTTATGAATCCCATTTCTTAATGCATCTTTTGCAATCCATGTTCCTACAAAAATACTAATAGTTAAAAAATGTATCCAAAAAATTAATAAAAATATTTTATTAGCGAATAAAGAAGAGAGCTGATCTATTCCAAGATATAAAGAAAAATTATTGAGAGCGATACTTGCTGCTTCTTCAGCAAATATTCCACCATTGTAAAATTGTTGATACAAAAGGTACCCGTACGTGCAGGCAAAAATTGCCGGAAGTGCAATAGTATTAATTATAATGTTAGTAAATTTAGAATTAGGAGCGACTAAGAGCATGACCCACAAAGGGATAACTGCATAATTAGACACAAGATAAATTGTTTCTAAGGTAAAAAATTCTTTGATAGTTTCCATGTTATGATAGGTAAATATTATTATATATGAATTATTACAAATCTAGCAAGAAAAGTTATGAAACAGACGAGGAAATTAAAGAGCTTGCACTTAATTATCTAGACAAGTACCAACCTTCTAAAAAAGACTTGCGGCTATATTTGTTTAGAAAAGTTCTTTCAGACGATCAGGGTAGTGCTAATAAATCCATCATTTTAGAACAGATTGATAAAGTTATTAATAATATAGAGCAATTAGGCCTCATTAATGACGATCTTTATTCAGAAATGAAATCTAAAAATTTTTTAAAGAGGGGATATTCCCTTAACAAAATAAAAATGACCTTGTCTCAAAAGGGAATTGATAGTGAGTTATTAAAAAGGACTATTGAAAATATTAAAAATGATAATGAGGATCCTGATTTTTACTCTGCAATTAAAATATGTAAAAGAAGAAGGATAGGACCTTATCGGCCAGATGCAAATAAAGAAATGTTTTTGAAAAAAGACATTGGAGTATTGGCTAGAGCAGGTTTTTCTTACGACACTTCTATGGAAGTCTTGAATATAGATAAAAAAGAATTAAAAATTTTAGAGAAAAAACTATAGTTTTTTATTTTTCTTTTTTTTCTTTTCTTCTTCTACTAAATAATCCACATACCTCTTTAATTTTTGACGAACAAAGCTAAAAAGCAAAATTCCAAAGATAGAGACAGATACGATAATGATAAGAACTTTTTGTAACATAATTAAATATTTTTACTTCTCCTAACAAGTAAAGAGGGGTTGTAAAAACGAGGCTTTCCATAAACAATGGTTTTATGTTGATGGGTTGAAACAACTGCACCAGCATGCTCTGCTAGCGCATGACCTGCTGCTATATCCCACTCTTTAGCTCGAGGTCTAGCGGCATAAATATCAAATTCTCCAGAAGCAATTAAACAAAATTTGTAAGAACTTCCAACATCTAAAAAAGTAGTGGCTTTATGTTTTGTTAGTATTTTTTTGATTATCTTAGAGGGCTTGGATGAGTTCATTAATGCAGCTACAGCATTCTTTTTTATTAAATTACATTGGAGTTTAATCTTTTTGTTATTTTTAATTTCATAAGCATGCCCTTTGCCATAGGAATAAAATAATCTTTTCTTTTTAGGTGCAAATACAATTCCTATAACTGGTTTCCTGTTTACAATTAACGCCGCATTTAAAGTATATTCATCTTTATTTTTTATGTAAGAGCTTGTTCCATCGATAGGATCAATTAACCAAAAGGTTGTTCGTATACCTACTTTATTATTTTCAACAGTCTCTTCAGAGACAATTTCAATATCAGGAGTAATCAATCTAATGGCATCTTGTAAAATTTTATCTACAGCAAGATCTCCATTGGAAACAGGTGTTTGGTCTGATTTGATAAATATTTTTAATTTTTTACCTGATAGTTCAATAGATTTTTTTCCTGCTTTAACAAAGAAAGGTAATAGTTTTTTTACGATAGTTGGGTAGTTTTTTTTACTCAGCTTTTTCATTATATTTGTCTAGCACAATTTTATTGGCATTGATGGTTTTTTTACCAGCATTAGTAAAATTAACAGTCACAATATTGTTAATAATGGACTGAACTTGACCTACACCCCAATCAGTATTGTTTGGGTTAACCACATAATCACCTGGATCAAAATCAAAAAACATTTTCTAAATATTGTTAATTTATATTAATTAAGTGATATATATCATTTATGTCTTTATCAACTCACACAAACACAAACTCAATCAATTCCTTAGGATTTGCAAAAGCACCAGAGGAGACAAAAGTGGTAGTAGCAATGTCAGGAGGGGTAGACTCTTCTACTGTCGCTGGTTTGCTGAAAGAACAAAATTATCATGTAATTGGCATTACTCTACAATTGTATGATTATGGAAAGATTGGAAAAACTTCAGGAACATGTTGTGCTGGAAAAGATATTTACGATGCCAAAAGAGTCAGTGAGCAATTAAATATTGAGCATCATGTATTTAATTATGAAAGTTTGTTCAAAGAAGAAGTTATTGAGAAATTTGCAGATAGCTATTTGAAAGGAGAAACGCCCATTCCCTGTGTTAGTTGCAATCAAACGGTAAAGTTTAGAGATCTATTTAAATCAGCAAAAAAGTTAGGAGCAGATGCTTTAGTAACAGGTCATTATGTAAAACGTCTTGGTAATTTAAACCAATCTAAAATGTATCAACCTGTAGATGCCAATAGAGATCAGAGTTATTTCTTATTTTCTACTACGCAAGAACAGTTAGATTATTTACGCTTCCCTTTAGCAGATCTTCCTAAGCAAGAAACAAGAGATCTTGCCAAAAAAATGAATTTATCAGTTGCGGATAAACCAGATAGCCAAGACATTTGTTTTGTTCCCAATGGTAATTACAAATCTGTAATTGAAAAGTTAAGACCCGAGTCATATGATCCTGGCAACATAGTTGACTTAGAAGGAAAAGTTTTAGGAAGGCACAATGGAATTATTAATTTTACTATCGGGCAAAGAAAAGGAATTAAAGTAGGTGGACAGGAGGAAGCAATCTTTGTTATTAAAATTAATCCTGAAACCAAAGATGTGATAGTAGGTTCTAGACAGGATTTGAACATTACAAAGATCCAGGTAAAAGAAATAAATTTTCTTTGTGACCCTAAAGAACTTGAGGGAAATTTTTTTATTAAAGTAAGGTCTACTGGAAGATTGTTACCATGCCGAGTGAGTGACAGCGCGACATCAGTGACTTTGCAAGCAGGAGAGTCTGGAGTTTCTCCAGGTCAAGCATGCGTATTTTATAGGAAAGATGATAAGGGGATGAGGGTATACGGCGGTGGATGGATTGTATCCACTTCTTAAATAAAGAGTACTGAAAATAAAAAAAACTACTTTTTCTTAGCTTTTCTTTTTGCTCTTCTTCTTTTGGAGCCCACTTTTCTTCGGCCTCTATGTTTTTTTGGATATCCCATATAATGCAACCCTTTTAGATTAAAAAACAATATTGTCACTAAAAATTATTAGTATCAGGGGTTGTATTGAAAGAATTTTTGTAGTCTAATTCAATATTGTAAAGAAAAATAATGTCATCAATTAAAGAGCGCTTTAGTTATAAAAATCAGGAAAGTCTATATAACAATAATATTGGCTCTTTATATCCCTCAAGGGCAATTTCTAAAAAAGCTAATATTTTTGAACTAATGGCGCAAGCCAATCTAGAGAAAAAAAGCAAAAACAAATCTAGCATAAAATATTTTAGTATTTTTGCCGGTACAGCAGCTTCTGTAGTTTTGTTTTATTCCTTATATTAAATTAATTTTCCATGATCAGCATTGAATTGACCGTAGCATTAATTGCATATTATTTTGTAATGTTTGTTACCCCAGGACCCAATAATATAATGCTCACCACTTCTGGAATTAAATATGGATTTAAAAGAACTATTCCACATATTTTAGGAATTCCATTAGGGCATTTTTTTCAAATTTCTTTAGTTTCTTTAGGACTTGGAACTTTGTTTCAAACTTATCCTCTTATTCAACAAACTTTAAAAATAGCAGGATGTCTGTATTTATTTTTTTTAGCTTATAAAATGTTTGGGTCTTTAAATATAAAAAAAAATACAAAAGAATCAGGAAGGCCCTTAAAATTTTATGAAGCATCTCTATTTCAAATTCTCAATCCCAAAGCTTGGGTAGTGGCAATTACGGCAGTTAGTGTTTTTTTTCCAAAAGATGAGCATTTTGTTACAGGAATTTTTTATCTCGCATCTATTGCCCCAATTGTTTGTTTGCCCTCTATTAGTATCTGGGCATTATTTGGAAGTGGTATTCGAACCTTCGTGTCCTACCCCAGAGTGAAGCAGATCATTGAAATCGTCATGGCTTTTTTATTACTAGCTACAGGAGTCATGATTTTGATCTAATTAGCTTAATAAACGAATCATTTTCTTTAATTGATTGACTTACCCTTTGTTCACTATATCAAACAGCCATTAATAGTATTTATAAAAAACCTCTATGCAAAATTTTCAAGAATTGAATTTAAATAAGAATCTTAATGCTTCTTTAGTTAAAATGAAGTTTGATACTCCTACACCAATTCAAATAAAATCGATTCCAATTATTTTAGAGCAAAAAGATATTTTAGCATCTGCACAAACAGGCACTGGAAAAACAGCAGCATTTTGTATTCCCATGATTGAGATGATTGCTACCAAAAAAATTAATAGAGCAATTATTTTAGTTCCTACACGTGAGCTAGCAAAGCAAGTTAACGATGTTATCGAAAAATTATTATTTCAACAGAGTGTTATTAAAAGTGTTTGTTTGGTAGGCGGAGAGCCCATGAACAAACAATTAAGAAGATTAAAAACTAAGCCACAAATAGTAGTGGGAACTCCAGGTAGAGTGAATGACCACTTAAAAAGGAAATCTTTACTATTAAACAAAGTGGATCTTTTAATTTTAGATGAAATGGATCGAATGTTAGACATGGGTTTTAGTATCCAAATTGATGAAATTATTAAATTTCTGCCAAAACAAAAACAAACTTTAATGTTTTCGGCAACGATCGCACCTTCTATAGAAAGACTATCTAAAAAATATTTAAATAATGCAGAGAGAGTAAGCGTTGCTGCAGCCAATGCTACATTGATTACTATTAAGCAAGAAGTCATTAACTTAAGACAAGAAGATAAATACAATACTTTAGTTGAGCAAGTAAAAACAAAACACGGATCCACGCTAGTATTTGTGAAGACAAAACATAATGCAAAAAAATTAGCCAAAAATTTAGAAAAAGAAGGATTTGAATCAGACTCTTTGCATGGAAATTTAAGACAAAATAAAAGAAACCAAGTTATTGCTAAATTTAGAGCAAATAAAATTCATGTCTTAGTTGCAACAGACATTGCTGCGAGAGGATTGGATATTCCTCATATTGAGCATGTAGTAAATTTTGATTTACCTCAACAAGCAGAAGATTTTATTCATCGCATGGGAAGAACCGGAAGAGCAGGAGCGAGCGGCACTGCCTGGAGTTTTGTAACACCAAGTGACAAGAGAAAATGGCACGAAATTGAAAAAATTTTAAATCCTGGATTAAAAAGTTCATCCGATTCAAAACGATCAGGTGGACGTAGAGATGATTATAGCAAGAAGAGACCTTTTAAAAGAGGCGGACCTAGAGATGGGTTTCGTTCTGATAAAGGTGGAAAATCCAGTTTTCGCGATAAGAAAAAAACTAGCTTTAGAAGAGATGATAAAAAAGAGAGTAGCTTTAAAAGAAGTGATAAAAAAGATTTCTCAAGCAGAAAACCAGCTGAGTTTAGATCTGAAGGAAAAAAATCAAAACCAAAAAACGCAGGGTATGGAAGAAAAACACCTTCTAGCGATAGACCTAAAAGAGGAAATGGCTTTGGCAATAGAGAAGATAGAGCACCTTCTTTTAAGCCTAGATCTAGTAGTAAAGAAAGTTTTGCAGAAAAAGGTAAGTCAGACTTTTCTGAGAAACGAAAAAAAGGCAGTGGTTTTCACGATAGAAAGAAAGCTGGTTTTAAAAAATCTGAAGGTAAATTTCCAGGAGAAAAAAAAGGGTCTTTTGATAGAAAATCAAAAGGTGGAAAATCCTCTGTTTCTCGCAAAAAGAGTGGATTTAAACCTGGTGGCAAAAAAACTTTTAAAAAAAAATTTTAGTCTCACTTTAAATTCTTTATAATAAACAAAAGTCACGAATTATATTTTTCACTAAGTATTTGAAGTGATTAAGAAGCGGTCAAATGACGTTTAAGCGTCCATAATAATTTGAATTATTACTCACTTTTTTTGAAAACCCGTAAATGAATAACCCATGTCAAAATGCTCTTTTACTAATAAAAAAAAACTATAATGTTGTTCTAAATGACAAGCTCTAATGACAATCTAAATTCTAAAATATCTGATGTTACCGATATCAGCAAACCATGGGATAAGAACAATCAGGCCTGGTGGGACTGGTATGTTAGTCTTGCAGATAACGATGTTAAAGAAGATGAAATCATTAATGCCGATCCCTTACCAGATATTGCAATACCCAGTGATGATGAAGTTGTCTCAGAATTAGCTGAGCCCTACCATTTAGCTGATGACCAAATTAATTTTTTTAAAAAAAATGGTTTCATAAAACTTAAGAAGGTTTTCTCACCCGGGGCCGTGCTAAAACTTCGAGCTGAGTTAATTAATTTATTAAAAGAAGAGTTTAAGGTTGATCCAGATAAAGAAGCGCATGACCGTTTCCTTAGTCTTGAAATGATTTGGCCTGACAACCCAATCCTTCGTGCTTACGTACTATCACCGCGTCTAGGGCAAATTTCAGCAGATCTCCTTGAAGTACCAGCTGTTAGACTTTATCATGACAATGTACTAGCTAAACAAGCTGGTTGTGGTCGTACCCCATGGCACTTTGACGATCATCATTTTCCGCTAGATACTAATGACGTAGTTACCGCTTGGGCGCCAGCACAGCCAATTCCTCTTGAGATGGGACCACTCTCTTTTGCCTATCCACTTGATGTCCACGAATTAGTTAACGCTGTTACGTTTGAAAAGACTGGTACTGGATATGACCGTGGGGTCTCAGATATATTTTCAAAAAATAATGTAAGTGTGAATGAAACCCCATTTGAACTGGGCGAAGTTAGCTTTCACCATAATTTAAATTTTCATACCGCTTCACGCAACCGTACTAATCGTAGCCGAGTGGCTCTAGCCAATACCTATTACCGAGATGGAGCGAGAGTAGTTAATGCACCTACGATGGTCTCTGGTGACTGGCAGAAATTTATGCCCAATGTCAAACCTGGAGACGTAGCCGCTAGTCCACTAAATCCAATTTGTTGGCCAGTTAAAGACAAATCATGAAAGCTATAAATAGTCAGAAGGGACTAAATTCAATCTGGACTGATAGTCTTTCTCGTAATTTATGTCCTGATGGCAATGCTTTAGTTGATCATTTAAGAACTGTCCACCAAGAACATACTGGATTTACAGAAGCATGTGCAAGTTCTTGTCGTGATGAAACTGGACGTAATAGTTATGAATGGCTAGCTGAACTTGTGCCTGATAATGAGGGTTTACGTGTATTAGATCTTGCCTGTGGGTCAGGGCCATTATTAAAAATCTTATTTGATCGCAATAAAAATTTAAATTTAAAAGGTATAGACATGTGTCCTGAAGAATTGGTATTAGCTAAGACTCGTCTTATAAACAGCGGAGTTAATCTCATTGAATCAAAAGCACAAAATTTGACAGCAATCAATAATAACTCTATCGACATAGTGTTATGTCATTGGGCTTTAACATTAATGGACCCGATAGGTCCTGTGTTAGATGAAGTCAGACGAGTTTTAACTCCTGAGGGTCGGTTTGCAGCATTAGTTGATGGGCCAATGAATACAGCACCTGGCTACTCAGAGGTACACGATTTAATTTATAGCTATGTTCAAGAAGAAATACCTAGTTATGGAGAGATTGATTTAGGTGATCCAAGAATACGAGGATCTGAAAGCCTAAGCAATCTTGTACACAAGACTTTTCCAGAAGCATATGTAACTATCGAAACAAATGTTGTCTCTATGGAGGGACCAGTTACGCAAGTAGCTGAAATTGCAGCAGGATTTTTCTATGCTGCATTTGTCTTAAAGTCAGAAAAAAGAAAATTAATGATTACAAGTCTATCTAACTTACTTGCAATATCCAAAGAAAGCACTGATGGTGAAAGACAAGGACGATTTTCAATGCCAATTAGTCGTCTTTTAGTTATGCCTGATATAAAATGAAATCTTTTTTAAAAGAAGCAAGTCTCGGTTTAAGTAAGAAAAACAAGAAGTTAAGTTCTAAATGGTTTTATGACTTTCATGGATCAAAACTTTTTGAACAAATTACTAAGTTAGAAGAATATTACCCAACACGAACAGAAAGAAAAATTTTAAAAGATAATAAAATTGAAATTGCCAATAGGATAGGTAAGAGCGCAGTTTTAATTGAACCTGGAGCTGGAGACATCAAAAAAATAGCTATTTTTCTTAGCAACTTAGATAAGCCAAAAAAATTCATACCCTTAGATATTTCTGAAGATTATATGACCAAAATATCTCAAAGTTTTAAAAGGAAATTTCCAAAAGTAGCTATTACTCCAAAAGGGTATGACTTTTCGGGAAATAACAAACTACCTTTTAAGATTAATTCATCGGAAAATATAATCATTTTTTTCCCGGGATCAACCATTGGTAATTTTGAAAAAAAAGATGCTGTTAAATTTTTAAAAATGCTTAAATCAAAATTTAAAGCAAAAAAAATTATCATTGGTGTTGACTTGGTTAAAGATATTCCTACTCTAATTTCCGCTTACGATGATAAAAAAGGCGTAACTGCAAAATTTAACAAAAATATATTACAAAGAATAAACACTGAATTGGGTGGAGATGTAAACTTAAATTCCTATAAACATTTAGCGATATACAATAAATCAAAAAAAAGAATTGAGATGAGATTAAAATCCAAAAATAATAACACTATTAGAATCAATGGTTCAAAATATTTAATTAAAAAAAATGAAGAGATTCACACCGAGAATTCTCATAAATACACGATTAAATCCTTCAAAAACTTAGCTAACGAAGCTGGATGGAAAATTGAGAAAACTTGGGTTGATAACAAAAAACTTTTTAGTGTTCACTGTTTAAATCTAGCTCTATAGGCACCTCTATCAACGCGTATCCAATCTGGGCACAGTTGTTGACACAGATTCAGAGAAGATTATTATTCACTTAGATAGAATATTTGATATATAGGTTCACGTTTCAAGTGGCGGGGTAGCTCAGGTGGTTAGAGCGCAGCACTCATAACGCTGAGGTCGGCAGTTCAAGTCTGCCTCCCGCTACCAAAACTTCTTTCATACTTAGCTAATTTTTAATTGTATTTAATCTTTATCAAACCTTTATTGTGACACTGGCGCGACATGATTTATTCAACCGTAAGTAGGAGTTGCTAGTATAAAATTCATATTTAACCACTCTTTCTAGCTATTCAAATATTACATATTTTAGGGTAATATTTTTTAAACATTTAAGTAAAAATATTTTTTTAATTTTATCTTCTACTAAAAAAACTCACAGAAGAAGGTAAGTAACGTTGAATAAAAATTTTCTATGAAAGAAGAAGTTGTAAAAGTATATTGGCAACCAGGTTGCTCCAGCTGCCTCAAGACTAAAGAATTTCTTATGGACAATGGAGTTCCATTTAAATCTGTAAATGTACTAGAGGACAAAACAGGCTTCAAAGACTTAGAAAGATTTGGGGTTAAAATGGTTCCTATTGTCGCCAAAGGAGATGCTTGGGCAAACGGAGCTGTATTCAGGGATGTCGCCAAAGTTGCAGGCTTTGATTATAAAGCACATAAAATGCTTGAGCCAAAAATCATGGTGGATAAGATAATCAAAATTAATGAAGCCGCCTTTAGATATTTGGAACAAATACCTAATGAAAAACTTGACACTTTGCTTCCTGGTCGTCCAAGATCTTATAGGCAATTAGTTTATCATATTTTTAATATCCAAGATGTGTTTTTAAGAAGAGTAGAAGATAATGCACTTTATACTTATGAATCTTTGTTATCAATTTTACCTAAGGAAATGAAAACCAAAAAAGATTTAGCCGATTATGGAAGCAAAGTTAGAAAAAATTTTTTAGAATGGTGGCACAGAGATGGAGTAACAACTGACTTTAAGCAGCCAGGAAAAGTTTATTATGGAGAGGTAATTTTACATGAAGTTTTGGAAAGAACAGCCTGGCATAGTGGGCAGCATACTAGGCAAGTACTTTTAATGCTAAAAGAGAAATTAAATTTAGTACCAAACGAGCCAATTGAGGATGTAGTATTTCAAGGCCTACCTATGCCAAAAAATATATGGGATAACGAAAGGTCTTTTTCAGAAGGCTCTTATTCAGGCCAGGCTTTATCTAGCGTTGAAGATTTTAAAAATTTATAAAAGTCTAAATGAACTTAAAAAAGCATTGGATTAATAGTAAAAAGTTTATAATAAAAGTGAACTTTATGGCACTTTTAAAATGAAAAAAATCCCAATTGAAAAAATTAAAGAAATTTTTTCCAAAAAAAATATACTTTCTAGTTATCTGCTTGTCGAAAAAGAAATGGCTCTTGCACAGAGTGAATTAAAAATAATTCCAAAAAAATCAGCTATAGAAATTAGCAAAAAATGTAACATCAAATATTTTAATTTAAAATTTTTTGAAAAAGATTTAAAGAAAACTAAGGCCCCAATAGTTTCTTTAGTAAATTTTATAGTGAAATTGTGCTCAGAAGAATCTAAGAAATATGTTCATTATGGAGCAACAACACAGAATATTACGCAAGCTGGATCAGCTCTTCTGATGAGAAAATCTCATATTCAAGCAATGTATAGAATGTCAGATTGTTTAAAGACTTTATCTAAGTTATCTTTCAAGTTTTCTAATCAACCAATGATCGCAAGAACTAATGGACAGCATGGCATGCCTATGACCTTCGGTTTTAAAATATCTGAATGGACGGAAGAAATTTTAAGATTTGAAGAAAGATTTGAAGAAATTGAAAAAAGATTATTTATACTTGTATTTGGTGGGGCAGTAGGAGCAATGCATTCGTTCAAAAATAAAGGAGAATCTCTTTATAAAAATCTAGCTGATCGGCTAAACTTACAAAGAGTTGAGGTTCCGTCTAGAGTAATTATAGACAACATAGCAGAATATACATTTTTATGCAGCCATCTGGCTGCTGCTTTATCAAATATTGGACGTGAATTAAATTTTTATATGCGAGATGAAATTCAGGAAATTTCTGAAAATTTACCCGAAGGTACAGTCGGTAGCTCTACCATGCCACAAAAAATTAACCCAAAATATGTTTATACCTTCGTGGCTTTAGCAGAAGATTTGGCTAGCTACACCTCAAGAGGTAATGCAATGATGTCTATTCAGAATGAGGGTGATTTAGCAATGAATCAGTTTCAAAAACAAACAATTCAAGAAATTTTTCCAAAATTAAACATTTTATTAGAAGAATTTAATAACTTGCTAAATGTAATTAGAATAAATCGAAAAAAAATGAATGACAATTTAGAAATTACCAAAGGTTTAATTAATTCTGAAAATATTGTCATGTCTATCGCCCCTATCTTAGGTAAGCAAAAAGCTTATAAAATTTTACACGAAATTGTAGATGAAGTTAGACTTAAAAATAAGAATTATCAAGAAGCTTTAAACTCCAACAAGGATATAAAAAAAATTCTATCTAGAAAAAAAATAATTGAATTAACGGACTCTAAAAAAAATATAGGTAATAGTAGAAAAGTCTCATTAAAAATGTCAAAAATAGCAGAACATAGGTCTTCTAAATTATGTTCTAGATTAAATAAAATTAATCAAGTTACGAAGTAATATACATCTATTTTATATTTTTTTTTGTTTTAAAATCTACTCAAATCTATTATCATAATATAAATAATAAAAAGGGGAGATAAATGAAAAATTTAATTAAAATAGTATCGTTATTTACTTTATCATTTTTTATTCTTGGAAATCAGGCTTTTGCTGAATTTCCAGAAAAAGAGATTAAAGTAATTGTAAACTATGGAGCTGGTGGTGGAGTTGATCGTACTGCTAGATCATTACAGAAGTTTTTACCAAAAGCATTTGGTAAGACAGTCATTGTTGAAAATCACAAAGGAGCAGGTGGTAAAATTGGATTGAAAAAATTTATGGCAGAGCCTAGGGATGGCTATTCTATTTTGACAGCCTTTGCACCAGCTACAACTTATGTTAAATTCAAAGACTCCAAGGTTTTTAAAACCGATGATCTTGATATAATCAATATTCAATGGGTAGATCCTGCTATTATTTATGCAAGAAAAGATACTGGCTGGAAAAATATTGATGATATGATTAAGGCTGTAAAAGCCAATCCGGGCAAATACTCATTTGGTTCAAGCGGAAAAGGTTCTGTAGGACCAGTGCTGTCTAGAGTTTTGTTTAAAGAACTAGGACTGGATGTTAAAATGGTACCTTACAAAGGTGGTGGAAAAACTAGGAAAGCATTTATTGCTGGTGAAGTACATATGTCAGCTGCTGGATCTGGTGGAGCATTAAAAGCCAAAAAACATGCAGTAGTGCTTGGAGCATTTATGAAGGGCAGCGTTCCTGGATGGGATAAAGCTCAACCTATAAATAAGTTATTAAAAAAATATGGATATAAAGTAAAGGTTCCGTATGGAGGTGCTTACAGATTTCATGCATTGCATAAGGACGTTAAAAAAAACTATCCGAAAAGATATAAAAAAATTATATCTGCCTATAAAAAAACTACCAAGTCAAACAAAGACTTCATAGCTTTTGCTGACAAAACAAAAGTTGGTAGAGACTGGTTAGGTCCTAGAAAGTCAAATAAATTGTACAGAAAAGTCGATAAAGAATTTACCGACATAATGAGTAAATATTAAATACATTGTAATTTAAGGGGGTTGAAAAACCCCCTTTAATAGCTAAATGAAAATTGTAAAAAAAATTTTTAACGAATTTAATTTTTTTATAATTCTTGCAATTTCCTGGTCATTTTATTTTTTAAATAGCACTTTAAAGCTCGAGGAGGGTCCAGAAAGTGTATTGCTAATCAAGCCCCTTTTTTATTTTTTTGTAGGTATATCTATTTTTATTATAATTGAGAGTGTTGTCAAAAACTTAAATACCAAAAGTCAACTATTTGAGCAGAAAAAAATATACTTTCTGATAACTGTATTACTATTTTTCTGTGGCCTAAATTTATTTGGATATTTAATTTCAACTTTTTTTTTCTATATTATTCTAAGTTACTTATTGGGATTTAGAAATAAATTCATTTTAATTCCCCCATTTCTTGCACTGACAATTGTTTATTTTTTTTTTCATAAGCTTTTAAAAATACCTTTGCCATTATGATAAATTTTGGAGATTTAATGGAGGGTGTTGGTCTTTTAATATCTTGGAAAATGCCCTTGGCAATTTTTTCTGGGATGTTGCTAGGTTTAATTATTGGAGTTATTCCTGGTATGACAGCTGCTTTAGGTTTAGCTATTATTTTACCACTAACACTTTCTTTAGATGCCTTAACTGCTCTAATATTAATGACATCGGTTTATACTGGTAGCTTAACAGGGGGGGGGATTTTAGCTATTTTAATTAATACACCAGGAACACCTGGGGCTGTTGCCACAACGCTCGATGGTTATCCAATGACTAGAAAAGGATTACACAATGAAGCACTGGGGTTACAAATTTCATCTTCTGTAATAGGAGGTTTTCTATCATATCTTGTATTACTTTTTGCAATTGAGCCAATGACCTGGTTGGCTTTAAAATTTGGTTCTTCTGAAATGTTAGCATTAACAATATTTGTAATTGTTTTTATAGGTATTCTCCAAGGAAAATATCTTAGCAGAGCAATATTTGCAGGCGTGTTTGGCATTCTAGTTTCTAATATTGGTACTAGCGTTTCAACCGGTGTTGCAAGAGGAACTTTTGGTTTTGCAGAACTTGAAGATGGGGTTCCTTTAATTATTTGTATTATAGGTATGTTTGCAATTCCAGAATTGCTCTCATTGGTCAATAGAAAATCAATATCTGATGAGGATGTACAAAAAGAACATAACATCCAAGATTTGTTTAAAGGGATATACAAAGCTATTAAGAAAGTTAAAATTTGGTTAACTGGAAGCATTGTTGGTATTTTTGTAGGTGTTTTACCTGCTGCGGGTGCAGCTATAGCTTCCTTATCTAGTTATTCACTTGCAAAAAAGTTTTCAAAAAATAAAGAAAATTTTGGAAAAGGTGAGCCAGACGGGGTTGTTGCGGCAGAAAGTGCAAACAATGCATCTGAAGGAGGATCAATGGCTATATTGCTTTCTCTTGGTATTCCTGGAAGCGCATCTACAGCTGTTATTTTAGGAGGTTTTATGTTGCACGGCTTGGTTCCAGGTGGCGGGTTGTTCAGAGATAATGGGCCTTTAGTTTATGGCTTAATAGTTGGGAATCTTTTACAAATGATTTTTTTGGGTTTTTTTGCAGCTTTCATAGCTTTTTATGTTGGAAAAATCGTCAAGGTAAAGTCCTACTTGCTTGTTCCACTTTTAATTATCCTAATGTCCATAGGCTCATTCGCTTATAGAAATTTAATTTTTGATGTTTATATACTTTTTATTTTTGGTATCATTGGATGGTATCTTAAAAAATTTGAATTTACGCCTTTAAGTTTTATGATTGGTCTTTTTTTAGGAAGACAAATTGATGAGGACATTGAAAGAGTAATAATTTTATTTTCAGACAATCCTTTAAAAGTTTTCGAGAGTACAATTACTTCTGTAATAACTTTATTTACAGTTCTTTCTTTGTGCTATTATTTTTTCTTTAAAAATAAAAATAAAAAAAATTGACCCAAATTACTTTCCATAAGAACATCTTGAGTAATAGTTAAAAAACAGATGGAAATGATTATTCCAACACTATTTTGCTTCGTTCATAGAGTGTCTTTCCTTCCTAGGTAAATAATGTTGATATATAAGCAAAAAATACCCTTGAAGAAAATTTTACAACTGTAAGCTTATAGTAAGAGAGGTGCAATCTATGTTATATTTACGTAGAAATTTTAATTATGAATTTTATTTTTATTTTTATTGTAGGTATTATTGCAGTTCAGCAGCTACCTAATAAATCTACACAGATTGCTGAAAATAAGGAACTAAAATTAATTGTAGCCAATCCTATTTCTGAAAAAAAAATTGAACAAATTGTTAAATTAGTATCACCTAAACAAGAAGTAGTTCAAAAAGAATCCAAACCTGTACCACCTAAACAAGAAGTAGTTCAAAAAGAATCCAAACCTGTACCACCTAAACAAGAAGTAGTTCAAAAAGAATCCAAACCTGTACCACCTAAACAAGAAGTAGTTCAAAAAGAATCCAAACCTGTACCACCTAAGCAAGAAGTGATTAATCAAGAAACTGTAAAATCAATAAGCTCGATCGAAAAAGCAGTGAGTTACTTCTCTCAATATTATCTAATTGGTCTTGTCCTTGCCGCTGTAGCTTATGTCTATTTTAGAACAAGAAAAAAAATAACTCTAAAAGAAATTCTGAACAAAGAAGAATTTAAATCTGAACCTTCAGCAAAACCAACAACCGCAGAAGAATTTAAATCTGAACCTTCAGCAAAACCAACAACCGCAGAAGAATTTAAATCTGAACCTTCAGTAGAACCAACAATTACAGAAGAAGTTAAGTCTGATTCTCAATCACCAGAATCATCCGACGAAAAAGAAAAGAAATAAATATTCTAGGTAGCGCCCATATCTTGACCACAGCACATAGGAGATTTAATTTTTCCTTGGCATTTGGGACATTTAGATATTTGAATTTTTGTTCCATTGTTATCTAAGCTATCATTAACAAGAGGCTCATTACTGCAGTTAGCGCATGTTGCATTAACTGCCATGTTACATTTTTGGCATGTATATGTTGCTGTCATAGTTTCTCCGTTATTTTTTAATAATAATTTTTGCTTTTAACTATTCTGTTTCTTCCAAATTATTATTATATTTTTGTGAAAAATGTCCAAGCACTTTTCCTTTGTGAGGACCATTTTTTACCACGTACCCTGAAGTGCCATTTCCATTTATGGAAACTTCTTTTCTAGCTCTAAACAAAGCATTTGCTTTTTCTTTAGAAGCTTTTTCTTTTCCGTACGTTTCTATTAGTTTTGTGTGTCTTTTATCAGTCATTACACCCTCCTTATTTTAAGTTAGGTGCGTTCCTTCGCTTTCGCTACTTCCGTCTTTTTAAAAAAAGATGAACGTTGCGAATATGTTACTCACATTCAATCTTTTTCACAAGAGATAAAAATCATTTGAAAACACCTCTTTTTCTGTAGAGGAAAGTTGAATATTAGCGTGGTTTTAAGGAGTTACCCAATGAGCTTTGGAGTCGTTGTTGCCCAATTCAATTTTGGCTCTTCTATGACCTTTCGATGCTAAATACAGCCATTCAAAAGAATGAATTTTGCTTTCTATTATGGAAAAATTTTCATACCCAGACTCACTTTCTTCCTTTGGAACATTTTTCCCAACATATTGCTCTGGTATTCCAGAAGTTGGATCTTCGCTTGTTGTTCCTGGGGCATTAGTTGCTAAATAGCATTTTCTACTAATTACTTGAGTTCTCTCCCAAACCTCTTTGGTCAGATCATCCTTATAATGAATAGCGGCAGTACCTGCGGCTCTCACCTGAATTTTTCTCTCTTTATTATAAAAAAGAAAATAGATTTGATTGTTATTTTTAATAAATTTTATTTTGTCCGATCTAATATCTGTATGAAATCTTAATGTATTTTTATCTTTAAAAGCTCCGCGCAACACTACAATTCTAGCATCGGGTCCCTGTTTAGAATTAAGAACAACAGCAGGAAGTCTAAAGTCTTCATTTCTATCTGTTACACCTTTAGAAAGTAGAGTCCATATTTCATCAAGGATTAGATTCTTGTTGTTATAAAATTCAGGATCTTCTTTGCTCATATTATTTTTTTTTGGTAATAATGTGATTAAGCTAGAAGTATCAAAACGGTTTCCGCCTTTTTTTTGCACTTCTGCATAATATTTATCTATGACTTCGGTGATAGGAAGTGTAGAGCCATTGCTCTTTGCCTCTTCCATAGCAATAGATAAATCTTTTCTCATCCAATCAACAGCAAAACCATAGTCAAACTTATCTGTGATCATTGTTTTGTAACGATTTTCCATTTGCCATGATTGCGCAGCTCCTTTGGAAATAACTTCGATTACATCTTCCATATTTAATCCTGCATTCTGACCAAATCGAATAGCTTCTGACAAGCCCTGAACTAATCCAGCAATACAAATCTGATTAACCATTTTAGCAAGTTGACCGCTTCCAGAGTTTCCTAATAATTTCATTTTTTTAGAATAGCAATCGATGATGGATTCTGCTTGTTCAAAATGATTTTGTTCTCCACCAATCATTACTGTTAGCGCACCATTTTCAGCTCCGGCCTGGCCACCCGAAACTGGAGCATCAAGAAAACCAAATTTTCTTTTTTTTGCTTCTTCGCTTAGCTCTCTTGCAATCTTTGCAGAAGCAGTAGTGTTATCTATAAAGATAGCTCCCTCTTTAACGTTATGAAATGCACCATGCTCACCGATAGTTATTTCTTTTAAATCATTATCATTACCCACACAGGTAAAAACAAAATCAGAATCTTTTGCAGCTTCTTTGGCTGTAGAAGCATGTTTTCCACCATATTCACCAACCCATTTTTCTGCTTTCGCAGTCGTTCGATTATAAACCGTTACATCGTGACCGGCTTTTGCTATAAATCCTGCCATCGGATATCCCATGACTCCTAAACCTATGAACGTTACTTTTTTTGACATTCTTTTCTTCTATTTTTTAAATGTTTAATTATCAATTCGTTAAAAACAATTCTAGATTTCTTTTATTCGGGTTCATTTTGACATTTTGTTCCAGCTTTGGTCAAACTTTTTTTATTGGTATTTTTAATCCTTATATAAGAGAAGATTTAAGCTTAAGTCATTCTGAATTTGGTTTAATTTATTCGTTGGCTACTCTTTTAAGTAGCTTTTCCTTAATATGGGTAGGAAAAAAAATTGATGACTTTAAAATCATTTATTTTGCCATTACGGCATGTATATTTCTAGCCTTTTCTAGTTTTTTTTTAACCTTGGTTACCAATATTATTCTTTTATTTTTTGCAATATATTTCCTTAGACTGTCAGGGCAGGGATTGATGACTCATACTGCGAGTACTTCTATGGCTAAATTTTTTGACTTAAATCGCGGTAAAGCTCTTAGCATTTCTTGGCTAGGACTGTCCTTAGGGGAAGGTTTTCTACCTTATTTGATAATTTTTCTTATGAAGTTTTATTCTTGGAAAATAGTTTGGCTAGGGATTTCTATTTTCGTTTTGTGTTTAGTAGTTCCTTCCGTTTTTATTATCTTAAAATCATATCAAGATGGAGCTACTGAAGTTTCTGATCGTAAAAAAAAAGACGAGGCTAATCCCACAATTAAAAACTGGACAAGATCAGAAGTAATACGTGACTCAAAGTTTTATTTTTTACTTCCTGCTGTATTAGGGCCTGGTTTTCTATCAACAGGAATTTTTATTAATCAAATCTATATTTTCGAGAGCAAACAATGGTCGATGCTGTTATTAGCCCAAGGATTTACTTTATATGCAATCGTAGGCGTAATCACGTTGGCTGTTTCTGGTTTTTTAGTTGATCGTTTTTCTGCTATTAAAATTTTACCTTTTTATTTGTTACCGACCATGGGTGCTTATTTTTTGGTAATTACAAGCAGCTGGGCCTTTACCCCAATTGTTATGATGACTTTAATTGCGATGACCAATGGCACTTCTAGTGTTTTGTTAACCTCTACTTGGTCAGAAATCTATGGAACTAAGTATTTAGGTGGAATTAGATCTGTCACCATCTCCTTCTTTGTTTTTTCTACTGCAATTGGCCCTGTATTGTTTGGATACTTGATTGATCAGCAATTCACTATTAATCAAATATTTTCAATGATGTTGGGTTACTTAATTTTGGCTAATGCTTTGTTTTTGTTCAAATTAAAAGACTACCAACCTGTAAAAATTGCTTGATTTTCAAGTCTAAAGTCATTAGAAGACCTCAACTTTATGGCACGTGTAACAGTAGAAGATTGTTTAGAGCAAGTTGATAATCAGTATGATTTGATCATTCTAGCTAAAGAAAGAACTTTGCAAATTGGTGCGGGGGATAAGCCTTTAGTAGATGAAGACAATGATAAAAAAACTGTAATTTCACTGAGAGAAATTGGTGATAAAAAAATCGATATTAAAAATTTAAATAATGCAACGGTTGATCGTGCTAGAGATCATCCAGAGGACGCAACAGTACAAGAAGATTTTGATGCTCCAGAAGGAGACGAGTTTGAAGCAATTTATAAAGGTGAAGTATCTAAATCTGGACAAGCAATTTTACCATCCAAAAGATCAAGAAAAGTTCCTGTAGCTTCTGCAGCCGTAGCCGATGATGCAGATGAAGGAGATGATAGTGACAATGATAACGTATCTGAAGATATCGTAGATCAAACTACTGAAGCAAATCCTACTGAAGACAAACCTTCAGAATAATTTCTTACCCAAATTCTTTTAAAATTTTATCGCGGTGCTGATCAAGGTCAGGTATTTCGCCTCGAGTTGATTTGTCTTCATAATTAGACATTTTAATTGGATTGCCTGCCATTTTAAATTTTCCAATTTTATTATGATTTGCGCTTACAATCATATTTCTAAATTCAATTTGAGGATTCTCTACCGCTTCTTTAATATTATAAATAGGTCCACATGGAATCTTCTTTTCAGTAAATAAGGAAACCCAATCTTCTGTTGTTTTATCTTTCAATTTAGATTCTATAATTACTTTCAATTCATCTATATTTTTATTTCTAGATTGATTATCCTTAAATTTTTCTTGCTTATAAGAGTCACAATTTAAAACTTCACACATTCCTTGAAATAATTTTTCATTTCCAGCTGCAATAATGATGTGGCTATCTTTTGTTTTGAACGCTTCAAAGGGAGCAATGGAGGGATGACGTGACCCCATTGGCTGAGGAATTTCTCCTTTAGATAAATATCTTGCGATTGCATTTTCTAATATTGCAATTTGACAATCTAACATAGAGACATCTATGTGACTTCCTTTCCCAGTTTTAGTTCGATCAAACAATGCAGCGTTCACTCCAATCGCAGTAAACAATCCAGCAGTAATATCTCCAATGGAAGTTCCTACTCTAGTTGGTTCGCTATTCGGCTGACCCGTAACACTCATGAGACCACCCATCCCTTGAACCACCATATCGTATGCAGGAAGTTCCTTCATTGGACCTGTTTGACCAAATCCAGATGCAGATGCATAAATAAGTTTTGGATATTTATCTTTTAAATTGTTCCAGCCATATCCCCATTTTTCCAAGGTTCCAGGTTTAAAGTTTTCAACAAGAATATCTGCTTTTGCTAAAATTTTTTCAAATATTTTTTTATCTTCTTCGTTCTTTAGATTTAGAGCAATACTTTCCTTTCCTCTATTTAAAGACATAAAATATGCTGATTGCTCTTCTACAAAAGGACCAAATTTTCTTGAATCGTCTCCAATTTCAGGGGCTTCTACTTTAATTACCCTTGCTCCCAGATCTGATAAAACCATTGTACAATAAGGACCCACCAGTACTCTGGTCAAATCCAAAACTAACAATCCTTTTAGGGGTCCATCGATCATATTTTTGTCTTTTTATACACAAATGATTGAAATTTATAGTCAAATAAGGTGTTTTAATAAATTGATTATTCGGTTAGATTTACCAACTTAAATTTAACTAACAGGGAAACAACATGAAAAAAATAATCGTACTTTTTAGTACAGCAGTATTTCTTTTCACGTCTGCGGGAATGTCTTTTGCGAAAACGCTAAAAGCAAGTCACCAATGGCCTGGAACAAAGAATGCAAAAACAGGCAAGTATGACGCTCGTCACGAAATGGTGCAAATCATTGCTGATGAAATGAAGAAAGCAAACGTTGGTATAGATGTTAGAGTTTATCCAGCTAAGTCTTTATACAAACCAAAAGAGCAGTGGAAACCTATGACTACTGGACAGCTTGATATTTCGGCTTTCCCTTTAGCATACGCTGCTAAATTTCACCCAGAATTTGATATTACTTTGATGCCTGGAATTGTGAAAAATCATAAACATGCATTAGCAATTAACAAGTCTCCATTTATGGATACTATCAGAAAAATTATGGATGACGCAGGCGTTATCGTTTTATCTGATGCTTGGTTAGCTGGTGGATTTGTTTCTAAAAAAAATTGCATCACAGATCCTAGTACAGTTAAAGGACAAGTATTTAGAGCTGCAGGAAAAGCATTTAATCAAATGTTAGAAGCTGCAGGAGCTGGTATTCAAGGAATGCCTTCTTCAGCTATTTACAACGGTCTTCAAACTGGAGTATTGGATGGAGCAAACACTAGTTCTGGAAGTTTTGTATCATACAGAATTTACGAACAAGTTAAGTGTGCTACACCTCCAGGAAAATACGGATTGTGGTTTATGTATGAGCCAATTCTAATGTCTAAACAATCTTTCAATTCATTGAATGCAAAACAACAGAAAGCATTAATGAAAGCTGGAAAGAAAGCTGAAAAATTTATGACAAAATCAGCTGCTAAATTAGACTCAGATATGGAAAAAGCTTACAAGAGTGCAGGTGTTAAACTAGCTTACATGACTAAAGCAGATCATGCAGCTTGGGTAGCATTAGCAAAAAAATCTTCGTTTGCTAAATTTGTAGAAAAAGTACCGACTGGACAAAAGTTAATTGACCAGGCTTTAGCGGTAAAATAAATAATTGAAATTAATACCCCTGCCTTGTAAGAGGCAGGGGTATTTTTTTATATGATCGATAAATATTTAGAAATCACAAAAAAGATTGCTACTGCTTGTGGTGTGTTTGCTGCGGCAAGCATCATGCTATCTATTGTTATTGTTACAGAGTTAGTATTTGAAAGATATATATTTGGAAATGCTATTACCTGGCAACCAGAGCTTGTCACACACTTACTTGTTGCCTCTACTTTTATTGGTAGTGCTTATGTTTTTGCGGAAAATGGTCATGTGAATATGGACTATTTTTATACTTTTTTAAGTGAAAAAGGAGTTACGATTCTAAAAATTTCAACCTCCTTACTTTGTTTAATCTTTTTTTTAGTTTTACTTTATGTCTCTTACGAGATTGTTTCAGAAGCCTTTCTTAAAAATTATGACACAGGAACTGTTTGGGGTCCTCCACTGTGGATACCTTACTCATCAATGTTAATTGGAGCAATGCTTATGACTATGGCTTATGTCGGAGAGCTTTTGAAACTTGGTAGAAGACTGAAGGAGTTAAGTTAATGATTGAAAATATGGATCCATTAACATTAGGAGCCATTGTGGGGATATTTACTGTGATGATTTTATTCTCAGGAATTCCAATTGCTTTTGGCTTATGTGTTATTTCTTTAATTTTTTTAGTTGCAGCAGAAGGATTTCAAATTATTGGAGTCTATGCAGAAACATTTTATGCTGGAATAAATTCGTTTGTTTTACTCTCTATTCCAATGTTTATTTTAATGGGTATGGCGGTAGCACATTCGCCCGCAGGTAAGGATCTTTATACTGGCTTAGATAGATGGTTATGGAGACTCCCAGGAGGATTGGTAATTTCAAATATTGGTGCTTGCGCAGTTTTTGCTGCTCTTAGTGGTTCAAGTCCTGCAACTTGTGCTGCCATTGGAACCATGGGAATACCTGAGATGAGAGCTAGAGGATACTCAGCCAGACTTGCCACAGGATGTATAGCGGCAGGGGGGACTCTTGGTGTTTTAATTCCACCTAGTATTGTTTTAATTGTTTATGGTCTTGCTACAGGAACTTCAATTGGAAGATTATTTTTAGCTGGTATTATTCCAGGTTTATTACTCGCTTTCTTGTTTATGTTTTGGGCGTATATTTACGCGTACTTTATAGACAAAGATTCTGCAGCTCGTTTAAAAGACAGAACACCTCCTACCTTAAAAGAGAAGCTTGAGGTTCTACCTAGAGTTTTACCCTTTCTAGCAATTGTTGCTGGAGTTCTTTATGTTCTTTATGGAGGAGTTGCCACACCTTCAGAAGCGTCAGGCGTTGGAGCTTTTCTTGTTTTTGTAATGATAGCTGTAGTCTATAAAATTTATCAGCCAAAGAAAATATGGGACATTGTAAAAATTTCAATGAAAGAAAGTGTAATGATTATGTTTATCATTGCAGCGTCATATATTTTTGCTTTTAGCCTTTCCACTTTGTATGTAACCCAATCTATTGCCCAGGTGGTAGTAGAGATGGGGTTAAATAAGTGGCTATTATTTTTTTATATTAATATTTTTTTACTAGTGTGCGGTTTCTTTTTACCACCAGTTGCGGTGATTGTTATGACCTCATCAATTTTACTACCAATCCTTACTGATTTTGGATTTGACCCTTATTGGTTTGCAATTGTATTTACTATTAATATGGAGATAGGTTTAATTACCCCTCCAGTAGGACTTAATTTATATATAATTAAAGGAATTACACCTGATGTCAGTTTGGGTGAAATATTAAAAGGATCCATTCCGTTTATAGGAATGATGATACTTTGTATCTTGATATTGTGTATTTTTCCAGAGATTGTTACATGGTTACCAGACAAACTTATGGGAAAAGATGCTGGATTTTAAAAAAATTATAAGTTCCATTGCTGATGTTGGAAAAGGCATATTAGGAAAAAAATTTTCTGAAAAAAGAGACTTGCCAACCTTGGTCCAGCTTTGTGATGATCTTATTTCATACAAAGGAACCGCTTCAGGAATTGCAATTGCAAGAGAAATTAGTGAGATTTATAAAATTTTAGACAAAGAGCAAAAGTTAAATTTCTTTTTAACTATCAATGAAAAATTTAAGCCAAATTTAAAATCAATTGATGAGGAAATATCTACTTACTCAAAAGATAAGAGTAAATTCAATTTAGATAATTTAGGAAATACTATCGAGGGAAATAGACAAGAGCTTATTCGTAGAATGAACATGGCTCCAGACGGAACATCTGTATTAGTGTCTATGCGTGAAGACTTAATTGATTTTAGCAAAACTAATGTAGAGTTAAAAGACTTTGATCAAGACATGAGACATCTGTTTAAGTCTTGGTTTAATCCTGGCTTTTTAAGGTTAGAACGCATTACCTGGGAAACCAAAGCTGCAGTCTTAGAAAAAATAATTAAATATGAAAAAGTTCATAAAATTTTAGATATGAATGATTTAAAAAGAAGATTGCAAGAAGATAGAAGATTTTTTGCATATTTTCACCCAGTTCTAGCAGATGAACCTTTGATTTTTGTACAAGTAGCATTTGGAGATGGTCTTGGAAAATCAATACAAGATATTATGAAACCTATTACAGGAAATTTTGAAAAATCTAATACTGCAACATTTTACTCAATTAGCAATTGCCAAGAAGGCCTGATGAGAGTTACTTTGGGAAATTTTTTAATTAAAAGAGTAGTACATGAAATTCAATCAGAAAATTCTAACATCAAAAATTTTGGTACGTTATCTCCCTTACCTGGGTTTGCAGATTGGTTTAAAAGTTTAAGTGATAATAAATTAGCAAATATCTTAAAAAATTACGATATAGCAAAAGTTGCCTTTCTAAAATCAGATACGGTAAAACTTGGAGATCAAAGAATTGTAGAAGAAAAAGAAGCTATTAAAAAAATCGTCGTGCATTATTTGCTTAATGAAAAAAATAAAAATCAACCTCTAAATCCGGTTTCAAGATTTCACCTTGGTAATGGAGCAAGCATAGAAGATGTAATTATCAACGGAAATGTATCTGATTATGGCTACCAAGAATCTTTTGGAATTATGGTAAATTATATTTATCATTTAAATAAATTGGAAAAAATCCACGAAGACTTTGCTAGTAAAAAAATTATTTCTTACTCTGATAAAATTAAAAAATATGTCTAAAATCAATAGAACAGTTTCTGTTGCCCCTATGATGGATTGCACCGATAGGCATGATCGTTACTTCTTACGTCTGATTAGCAAAAACGTACTTCTCTATACAGAAATGGTTTCAACTGGAGCTGCTTTAAATGGAGATCGTGAAAAAGTATTGGGTTTTAATAATTTTGAAAAACCTTTGGCTTTACAAGTGGGCGGATCGAATAAAAATGATTTAGCAGAAGTAGCTAAGATTGCCGAAGATATGGGTTATGATGAAATTAATATTAATCTTGGCTGTCCAAGTAAAAAAGTACAAAAAAACCAATTTGGCGCTTGTTTAATTAAAGAACCAGATTTAGTTGCAGATTGTATTGATTCCATGGTGAATGCTTGCAAGATTCCTGTAACAGCAAAAACAAGAATTGGTTACGATGATGTGGAAGAGTTCAATTATTTAAATTCTTTTGTAAACAAAATGTCGAATGCTGGATGCAAGACTGTTATTTTGCATGCACGAAGAGCGATTTTAAAAGGATTGTCTCCTAAGGAAAACTTAAATATTCCAAAGTTAAATTACCCAATGGTGAATCAAATTAAACAAGAAAATCCTAATTTAGAAATTATCATTAATGGTGGGATCACAGAATGTTCGGAAATAAAAGAACATTTATTACATGTAGATGGAGTTATGATTGGAAGAAAAATTTATCAATCACCCTATTTTTTGGCCGATATAGAACGAGAAATTTTTAATAATTCTGAAATTTTAACGAGAGCTCAAATTGTAGAAGAAATAGTAAAGTATGTTTCTTATGAGGTGCAAAAAGGAACGAGAGTTAATCAAATAATGAGGCATACAGTGGGTTTGTACCATGGTCAAAAAGGCTCTACTGAATGGAAACGGTATTTGTCTAACAATATGATGGCAAGAGATTCTGATTTTCAAAAAGTAAACCATATATTAGAGATTGTTCAAAATAATGAAAAAGAAAAAATAGCAGTTTCATGAATAGTTTAATTGTACCTGAGCCAAAATTAACTTTAATTCCTATTAAAGATTCTTCTCAACAATTTCCTGTTAGAAGAATTTATTGCATTGGAAGAAATTATGCAGATCATGCAATTGAAATGGGCTTTGATCCCAACAAAGAAGATCCCTTCTTTTTTCAAAAAAATGGAGATAACATAGACACTTCAGGTAATTTTCCATATCCTCCAGAAACTTTAGATGTTCATTATGAGATAGAATTGGTGGTTGCGCTTAAGAGTGGTGGATCTAATATTTCTTTATCAGAATCCTATAAGCATGTATTAGGATTTGGAGTTGGTTTGGATATGACCAGAAGAGATTTGCAAGGACAGGCAAAAAAAACAGGAAGACCCTGGGAAATTGGAAAGGCATTTGAGCATTCTGCCCCTATGGGAAAATTAAGTCTTATAGAAAAATCTGGAACTATGGAAAGCGGACCCATTACTTTAAAAGTAAATGGTGAAATTAAACAGCAAGGTGATCTCAATATGATGATTTGGAAAATACCTGAAATGATTTCACATTTATCTAAATATTACACATTACAAGCTGGAGATTTAATTATGACAGGAACTCCTGCTGGTGTTGGACCTGTCCAAAAAGGAGATTATTTAGAAGGTTCAATTGGCAAACTAAGTAATTTAGCTGTTAAAGTCGTTTAATATTCTTATACTAAAATTTAAAATTCATAGTAATGATAATCTATAAAAAATGTTTACTGTTTTAAGCCCATCCGAATTAACCTCATTAATAATTGTCTTGGCAGTGGCAGCATCTGTCTCAGGATTTATTGCTGGTTTGTTAGGAGTAGGAGGAGGCATTATAATGGTCCCAGCATTATATTATGCTTTCACAGTTATGGACTTTGATGTTGCAACTAGAATGCACTTATCTTTAGGAACATCACTGGCAATCATTATACCGACCTCGATCATGTCTGCTAAGACCCATATGAAATTTAATGCTGTTGATTTTAGATTAATAAAATCTTTCGGAATTTTTATTGTCTTAGGTGTAATACTCGGAACAGTGTTGGCTTCTAATTTAAAAACACCTCCTCTAATATTATTCTTTTCTGTCTTTGCTTTTTTAGTAGGATTATTTTTTATTTTTTTTCGAGAAAAAGTTGGAGCAAATCCGAAACCAATATCACAAACGTTTAAAGCTGTAATTGGAATGGGTTTAGGTTTTTTTGCTGTTCCTCTCGGCATTGGAGGCGGCTCACTAGGTGTTCCAGCAATGAGATTATTTGGCTATCCTATTAAAATTGCCATAGGAACGTCAGCGGCAATAGGATTCCTAATTTCTATTTTTGGAGCTAGCAGCATGTCTTTTAGCGGATACTTTTTTGATGTAGTGAATACTCCACTGAGTTTAGGTTATGTAAATTTACCAGGTTTTTTAGTATTTGTTCCTGTGACTATGTTTATGGCTCCAATTGGAGCAAGATTAGCACATCGGATTGAAAAAACATTGCTTAGCAAAGTATTTGGTGTGTTTCTTTTAATTATTGCTATCCGTTCTTTCTATGAATACCTTCAGCTTTAATATCACTTTGTACCCGCTCTATATTCCTTTAATTCTTTTGTTGTTTGTAGGTAATTTTACCCCAGGACCTAATAACATTATCGCTTCTTACTCTGGATTTCATTTTGGTTTTAAAAAAACGATTCCTCATATTTTAGGTGTCACCTTTGGTTGGCCGTCTTTAATTTTAGCTGTTAATTTTGGTTTAGTAATTATTTTTATAGAGTTTCCTATAGTTCAAAGAACAGTTGAAATATTAGGATCACTATTTCTTATTTATTTAGCCTACACATTAATTAAGGTTAAATCGATAGAAGAAAAAGAGGTACAAAAACCAATGACGTTTTTAGCTTCTTATTTTTTTCAATTTATCAATCCAAAAGGAGTAGTCACAGCTATCATTGTTGTTTCGCAATTCATTGATACTGGTGAGAATTTCATTCAAGATACGATTGTAGTGTTTACTCTTACCCTAACATCTGCCTTTCTTTCTATTTCTACCTGGGCTATTTTTGGAAAATATCTAAGATCTTTACTTAGTAGTAAGCTGTCTATTTCTCTTTTTAATTATTCTATGGCCAGTTTGTTAGTCCTTATTGTTGTTTTATTTTGGATAAAGTAAAAACTGTTATACAATCTCTGTCCAAGCAAAGCTGAATATGAAAAATACAAACATAGTAATAACAAGTGCTTTTAGAACAGCCATTGGATCTTTTGGTGGAGCACTTGCACACCAGGCAGCCTCACACTTGGGCTCCTTAGTTATCAAGAGGTGTCTAGAGCATTCTGAGCTTAAGTCTGACGAAGTTGATATGGTTTATATGGGGCAGGTTCTTACCACAGGGGCAGGTCAAAACCCAGCAAGGCAGGCAGCTATACATGCGGGTATATCAAAAGAAAAAACAGCAACTACAATTAACCAAGTCTGCGGATCGGGTCTAGCTTCTGTAGCTTTAGCCTATAATTCAATTAAATGTGAAGATGGAACTATTATGATTGCGGGTGGACAAGAAAGCATGTCCAACTCCCCTCATTATATACATGTACGTGACGGAATTAAAATGGGAGATGGAAAAATAAAAGATTCTATGGTCATGGATGGATTATGGGACATTTATAATCAGTATCACATGGGCATTACAGCTGAAAATGTTTCTGAACAATTTAATATTTCAAGAAAGCAGCAAGATGAATTTGCAGCTTTGTCGCAAAAAAAAACTCATAACGCAATTGTTGCTAGAAAGTTTAAAGATGAAATTGTTCCAGTAATACTCAAAGTTAAAAAACAAGAAACTGTTTTTGAACAAGACGAACATCCAAAGATAGGATCTACAGTTGAAAAGCTTGGAACTTTAAGACCAGCCTTTAAAGAAAACGGTTCAGTTACCGCTGGTAATGCGTCTGGTTTGAATGATGGTGCAGCAGCAGTAGTATTAATGACAGAAGAAACTGCTAAGAAAAAAAATCTAAAACCCCTGGCTCGAATAGTTTCGTGGGCTCAATGTGGAGTAGATCCTTCTATAATGGGAACAGGACCTATTCCCGCTTCTAATTTGGCTTTAAAAAAAGCAGGATGGAGTAAAGACGATTTAGACTTAATTGAAACTAACGAGGCTTTTGCAGCACAAGCTATTGCAGTAAATAACGAATTGGGTTTTGATCTTGAGAAAGTTAATGTTAACGGAGGAGCGATTGCATTAGGCCATCCTATCGGGGCTTCTGGAGCAAGAATTTTAGTTACCCTAATTCACGAAATGCAAAAAAGAAAAGCTAAAAAAGGATTAGCAACCTTATGCATTGGTGGTGGTATGGGTATTGCCATGTGTATTGAAAATAATTTTTCTGATTAATAAACCCACATTGTTTTTTTTGAACTTGAAATATTAATGGGGTATTTTACTCTTTTTTTTATTAGTTTTTTTGCAGCAACAATACTACCCGTTTCTTCTGAATTAACCTTATTAGGAATGGTATCTACCAAAACATACAGTATTTTTTTACTATTTCTTTTTGCAAGCTTAGGAAATATCTTGGGCTCTTGTGTGAATTGGTATTTAGGAATTCATTTTATTAAATTTAAAAATAAAAAATGGTTTCCTTTTTCGGATAAGCAAATTCAAAAATCTTCTTTTTGGTTTAATAAATACGGTCAGTGGTCCCTTTTTTTTGCTTGGGTTCCTTTTTTTGGAGATCCTTTAACTTTTGTTGCAGGAACACTGAAAACAAACTTTTTTAGATTTTTATTATTAGTTTCAATTGGTAAGTCTGCAAGATATCTTATTTTAATTTATCTTTTAAATTATACCAGCTAACTTGAGAGAATCTTTAATCTCATCTAAAATTTTAGGATCATCGATAGTAGCAGGTGCTGTGTAAGATGCTTTGTCAGCAATCTTTCTAATAGTTCCTCTTAATATTTTCCCCGACCTTGTTTTGGGTAGTCTTTTTATTACCAAGGTTGTTTTAAATGCTGCCACCGGTCCTATTTTGTGCCTAACCATTTGAATACATTCCTTAGAAACGTCTTCATGCTTTTTGCTGATTCCTGTTTTAAGAACCACCAACCCAATAGGAAGCTGTCCCTTTAAGTTATCTGCGATACCAACTACTGCACATTCGGCCACATCTTTATTGTCAGACAAAACTTCTTCAATAGCTCCAGTGGAGAGTCTGTGGCCAGCAACATTGATAACATCATCTGTTCTCGACATAATCCAAACATACCCGTCTTCATCAATATGACCTGCGTCATAGGTTTGATAAAAACCAGGGTAGGTATCCATGTAATTTTCTTTATATCTTTTGTCTGCATTCCATAGAGTTGGAAAAGTACCTGGAGGAAGTGGAAGTTTGACTACAATATCTCCCATTTCACCTGGTTTAGCCTCAGAACCATCACTTTTTAATACTCTAACATCGTATCCAGGAGCTGGTTTTCCTGCAGAACCATACTTAGTTGGAAAAAGACCCAGGCCTTTAAAATTGGACGTAATAGACCAGCTAGTTTCTGTCTGCCACCAATGATCGATCACTGGTTTTTTTAATAAATCTTCTGCCCAATGAATTGTATCAGGGTCTGCTCTTTCTCCTGCTAAAAACAGAGCTTTAAATTTTGACAAATCGTACTTTTTAAAAAACTCTCCTTTCGAGTCTTCTTTTTTAATAGCTCTGAATGCAGTTGGTGCAGTAAACATTGTTTTGATTTTATATTCAGAAATTATTCTCCAAAAAGCACCTGCATCAGGAGTGCCCACAGGCTTTCCTTCAAAAATTACAGTGGTACACCCATGGAATAAAGGAGCGTAGACAATATAAGAGTGACCAACAATCCAACCTATATCACTTGCAGACCACCAAACATCACCAGGATTAATGTCATAGACATTTTTCATTGTCCACTTTAACGCAACTACATGTCCTCCAATATCTCTTAAAATTCCTTTTGGAACTCCAGTGGTTCCAGAGGTATATAAAATATAAGCAGGATCATTTGCATCACATTCAACACACGGGGCTTTGGTAGCTTCTTTAATAAAATCTTTCCAATCAATATAGTTAGATTCTAATGTGGCTTTATGCTCCTCTCTTTGAAAAATAATTGTTTTTTCAGGCTTGTGCTTTGCAAGTTTTATTGCTTCCACTAGCAAAGGTTTGTATTCTACAGTTCTTCCTGGCTCTAAACCACAAGAAGCAGATAAAATTAATTTTGCACCTGAGTCATCGATCCTGCTTGCCAATTCTTTAGATGCAAATCCACCAAAGACCACAGAATGAACAGCACCAATTCTTGCACAAGCTAGCATTGCCATGATTGCCTCGGGTATCATGGGCATATAAATAATAATTCTATCTCCCTTAACGACTCCTTGTCTTTGTAAAGCTCCAGCTAAAATAGAAACCTCATTAGTTAATTCTTGGTAAGTATATTTTTTTTTAATATTTGACATCGCGCTGTCATAAATAAGAGCTACTCTTTCTCCATTACCTTCTTCAACATGTCGGTCTAATGCATTAAAACATGTATTTATTTTTCCACCCTTAAACCATTTGTAAAAAGGAGGGTTACTAGAATCTAAAACCTGGTCATATTTTTTAATCCACTTAACATCTTCTGCTGCCTTCGCCCAAAACTGCTCTTTGTTTTGAATCGATTCTTTAAAAGCTGATGTGTATTTATCCATAAATTATATGCTTAGTTATATTTTGAAAAAATAGATTAAAGCATGAAAAATGCACAAAAAAAAAGTAAATTTTGACCAATTTTGGGTTATTTTCCTTGTTTATAAGTCATTTTTTATTTGTATATCGAGCAAATTCTAGTACTGTTTAACAAAATAATGCGGAATCTAAGTAATTAGAAGTCGCATTTTTTGTTTAAACAAAAAAAAGGGAGTAAATTATGAAAACTGCTATGTTAGCATCAAATGATTTCGTTGGAATTTCGTTCTGGCTGATTTCTATGGCTATGTTAGCTTCAACTGTTTTTTTCTTCATTGAGAGAAATTCAGTTAAAGCATCTTGGAGAACCTCAATCACTATATCTGGTCTTGTAACTGGTATTGCATTTGTGCACTACATGTACATGAGAGAAGTGTGGGTTTCTACAGGAACTTCACCAACTGTATATAGATATATCGACTGGTTATTGACAGTTCCGTTATTAATGATTGAATTTTATTTCATCTTGTCGGCTGTTAAAAAAGTATCATCAGGTATTTTCTGGAGACTACTAGTTGGTTCATTAGTAATGTTAATCGGTGGATACTTAGGTGAAGCTGGCTACATAAATATCACTGCTGGTTTTGTAATAGGAATGGCAGGATGGATCTACATTCTATATGAAATATTTTCAGGAGAAGCAGCAAAAGAAGCTGCAAAATTAAAAGGTCCAGTAAATGGCTGTTTTAATTTTTGTAAATGGGTTGTAACTTTAGGTTGGTCAATTTATCCATTAGGTTACCTATTTGGATATATGATTGGCGGAACTGATGAAGCGTCTCTTAATATCATCTACAACTTAGCTGACTTACTAAACAAAACTATCTTCGGATTGGTTATTTATCAAACAGCAAAAAATCTTACGCCAGCTGGTAAATAATTATATTTTAAATTAATTTTTAAAATAAAAAAAAGAGGCCCCTTTATAGGGGCCTTTTTTTTGTGCTAATAAAAATTGTAATTTATTTGTGCCAAACCGTTTCGGTAAGTTATTCCGTACAGGCGATCTTTTTTTAAAAAATAAGCTCCATCTAAGTCACAATAGTTACAATCGTTAAAATATCTTAAGGCAGGGTAGATAGAAAGAGAGGAGCTAACCATACAGCCAAGCATAATTTTTTTCTTTAGTTTTTTTGCAATAGAAATGTATTTTAGTATTTCCTGATGAGTTCCAAACTTATCTAATTTTAAATTTACATAAGCATAGTGCTGTATATCTTTGATTAGGTTTTTGTTTTTTATATGAAAAGATTCATCAGCACAAAAATCTATTTTAGATTTGATATTCTTTAAGCAATGATCATTTCCCTGACGGAAGGGTTGTTCAATAAAAAGAATGTTAAATTGCTCTAACTTTTTAATATTTGCTTGAAGGAAAGTTTTGCTCCAAGATTCATTCGCATCAATAATAATTTTAGATTTAGGACAAATTTCTTTGATGAGAGAAAGTTTACCTATCACCTCTTTTTGATTCAGTTTTATTTTTATAATTTTAGTTTTGGTAAATTTCTTTAAAATTTTTTTAGTTTTCTCTAAATTAAAAATAGGAATAGTTATGGATGTAATAAATTTTTTTTTAATTTTGTTAAATTTAAAAAAGTTAACTTTATTTTTCTTATACTCTAATGACAAAATAGAAGTAGAAAGAGCATTTTGAAGACAAAGAAAAGGTATTCTTTTAATTTTGTTGTTTATGATTATTTTCTCTAGATTGTCTTTGTTATCCGTTAAATATTTAAGAATATCATCCAATCTCTCATTATATCTTTGATATGGAACACATTCTGCGGTGGTCGAATTGACGCTATCTTGGAGCGAAATATCAATAACTTTAATAATTCTCTTAGATACCCTTGATATTTTAAACTCATCTTTAAGTTTAAATGTCTTTATTTTAAAATTTAGTTTTATGTTATTTAAATTCTTTATTGTCATTAGCTATCGGATAAATATAAAGGAGATTATGCCAAAAGTAACCTATATTGAATTTAACGGAACAGAGCACGTAGTGAATGTTGAAAAGGGTCTTACTATTATGGAAGGTGCTGTGCAAAATAACATTCCTGGAATTGATGCAGATTGTGGAGGATCTTGTGCTTGTGCTACCTGCCATGTTTATGTCGATGATGACTGGGTAGATAAACTACCTGAGCAGTCTGATGCAGAAAAAGATATGCTAGACTTTGCATTTGAAACCAAGAGCACCAGCAGATTAAGTTGCCAATTATTTTTAGATGAAGACTTGGATGGTATCGCGGTTTCGTTACCGGAAAAACAAGGATAAATGATCAAAACAGATGCAGTTATAATTGGTGCAGGACCGGTTGGCTTGTTTACTGTTTTTGAGCTAGGTATTTTAGGTTTAAATTCTCATGTGATTGACAACTTAGATAAGGCAGGTGGACAATGTATTGAGCTTTACCCTGATAAGCCTATCTATGACATCCCAGCTCTTCCAGTTTGCACAGGAGAAAGTTTAACAAATAATCTATTAGAACAAATCAAGCCATTTAAAAATGAATTTCATTTAAATCAAAGAGTAAATACTATTAAAAAAAACAACAAGAACTGGATTGTAGAAACTAGCGATGATTTAATCTTTGAAACCCCCAACGTTATTATTGCAGGTGGAGTAGGTTCGTTTGAGCCAAGAAAACCTCCTATCAAAGGTATTGAAAAATTCGAGGATAAAAATTTGTTTTATTCCGTAAAAAATAAAAATCAATTTTCAGGCCAAGAGGTTTGCATATTTGGAGGGGGGGATTCTGCTTTAGATTGGGCGGTCGAGCTTTCAAAAATTGCAAAAAAAATAATCCTAGTTCATAGACGAGACGAGTTTAGAGCAGCTCAGCACACAGTTGATCAAATGATGAAGTTAAAAGAATCTGGAAAAATTGACCTTTATACAAACTGCCAGCCGAAAGATTTTGTCGGAAGCTCGTCTATAGAAAAAATTATCATAGAAGATAATCAAAAAGAAACAAAAGAGATCAAAGTAGATTCTGTCTTAGCTTTCTTTGGTCTCAAAATGGAACTTGGACCTATAGTGAATTGGGGTTTGAATTTGGATAAGAAAACGATTGTTGTTAATACTCATAATTTTGAAACGAATGAAAAAGGAATTTTTGCAGTGGGAGATATTTGTTCTTACCCAGGAAAGCTAAAGCTCATCTTGTGTGGTTTTCATGAAGCTGCATTAGCATCTCAAGAGTGCTTTAAAAGAGCCAAACCTGATGAAAAATATGTTTTTAGGTTCACAACCTCTTCCAGCGATATTCACAAAAGGCTGGGCCTTAAATAGTTTGATTTCTTATAGACTTAGTTATCCACACAGACACAATATCTAGTTCAAATGTTCACTCTTTGATTCATAAATGAATCTATTTTGGACTCAAAATACAACCTGAATAGGTGTATAGGTTTCTTAAACAAAGAACAAAATAAGAACAAAAATGAAAGAAACTTTACCTATAATTTTACAAAAAGTAAGCGCTGGATTTCCATCCCCAGCAACAGACTATATCGAAGAGCAAATTGATCTAAATAAAGAGCTTATTAAAAAACCTTCTTCAACATTTTTAATTAGAGTTCAGGGCAACTCTATGATTGATCACAAAATTACAGAGGGGGATGTTTTGATAGTAGACCGTAGTTTGGCATTAAAAACAAACTCTGTTGCAGTTCTTAACTTTGAAGGAGAGCTAGTAGTAAAAAAAATTATAAAAAAAAAAGAAAAATATTTTCTACTTTCTAAAAAAAAATAACTCTACAAAAGAAATAGAAATCAATACTAATTTGAATACTGAGTTATGGGGAGTCGTGACTTATGTTATTCACAAACTATAATGGTAAGAAAAAAATTATAGCATTAGTAGATTGTAATTCTTTCTACGTTTCTTGTGAGAGACTGTTCAATCCTAAAATTTCCCAATCTCCAGTAATTGTTTTATCTAATAATGATGGATGTGTCATTGCAAGATCCTCTGAAGCAAAAAAAGTTGGAATCAAAATGGGTGAGCCTTATTTTAAAATAAAAAACATAGTAACAGTTAATAATGTTCAGGTATTTTCCTCAAATTATGCCCTATATGGAGATATATCTAGAAGAATAATGACAATCTTAAAAAATATTTTTCCAGTTATTGAATATTATTCAATAGATGAAGCTTTCCTAGATCTAAGTGATATGCCTATAAAAAATATGAACAATTTTATCACTGATATTAAAAAAACCATTTATCAAAGTACAGGAATACCAGTTAGTATAGGAGTTGGAAGTAACAAAACACTTTCCAAAATAGCAAATCACTTAGCAAAAAGAAATTTAGAAGGAGTTATCGATCTAACAAAGTTACCCGACGAAGAAATAAACAATGTCCTTAAAAATATTGATATTAAAGATGTTTGGGGAGTGGGGCGTCAACTTTCTATTTTGTATAAAAAAAATAAAATAAATAATGCATACGAGCTTAAATATTCAAGCTCATCTTGGATTAAAAAAAACACGAACGTTTTTGGTTTGAAAACAGTTATGGAACTAAATGGAGCAAGCTGCATTACGCTTGAAACCTCTAAACAAAAAAAAAGAAAAAGTTGCTGTGTTTCTAAGTCTTTTGGAAAGAAAGTAGAATCTTTTGAAAAACTTAAGGAGGCAGTTGTTACTCACTGCTTAAATGCAGCAGAAAAAATTAGAGAAGATAGGCAACTAGTTAAGTCTGTTATTGTTTTTATAAGAACCAGTCCTTTTGATAAGCATCTTTTTTTATCCAGGTCTGAAAAAATTGATTTAGCTATATTGACAGATGATAGCATGATCTTATCTAGAGCTTGTATAGATGCTTTAAAAAAAATTTTTGCAAAAGGTTATAGATACCAAAAAGCAGGAGTAGTTTTTTTAGGCTTGGTTAATAATAATGAGTACGGCCAAAATTTATTTGTAGATAAGAGTAGTCAAAAATCAAACAGCTTAATGAAAGCTATAGATAGCATGAATGTCAAATTTGGAAGAAATTCCTTAACACTGGCAGATAGTGGGGTCGGACATTGTTGGAAAATGAGAAGGAATCATTCATCTAAAATAGACACTTCTCATTTTGATTTCTTACCTACTGTAAAAAGTGGTTAGATCTTTAATATTTAAGTAGCTAGCATCTAGTTTTTTAAGATCGTCTTTTCGTGAGAGGTAAAACATAAACAGCATAAAAACCCAAGAGAGCATAGCTGGAATCAAAAAATATGAATCGGTAGTTTCATGGGCTGCATAGCTAAAAAACATAACTAAAAGAGTAGACCTGATAAAAATAGTCTCTCTAAAAGCAGCTGAGATATTTAAGGAATGGACCACCAGTTTTGTAAAATTCATCTTAGAAGTGCCAAAATACCTAGTACCTCTAATAGAACTTGTAGATTCTATTGAAGAAAAGTTTTTAATAATTGAGCCAGAGTAGCTAAGCCAAATAGATCCACTTGAAAGTATTTTTACTACAGCTTTTTTAGACAAGCATGAATAGTTTCCAAACTTAACCATTTTTCCTATCATTAGATAGGTAAGAAACTTGTGAACTATGTAGCAGGCTTTAAACAAATTCCCTTCACTTCTTTTTATTCTATTTGCTGTGATAATTTCAGGAGATGAAGAATCCGCCAGACTAAAAAAATGATTTAATTCTTCAGGTCTGTCCTCTCCGTCACCATCCATAGGTATAATGTAGTCGAATTCTAAATTTGTATCGCAATATTGAAGAGCTGTAGCAATTCCTTGGCAATGACCAATATTGTTAATTAAATTTAAAATTTTAACAGACTTGATTTTAGAATAGGTTCTTTTAGTGCCATCAATAGCCTCAGTTGAAGCATCGTTGATAATAATAATATCAACATTCTGATTATTAATTTGCAAATCAATATTATCTATTAGCTTTAAAACCGACTGCCAGTCATTGTAGACAGGAATGATAATTATATATTTTTTCATTTATCTATTATTTGTTTAAGCCACAAAGTTTGACTGTATACAAAAGAAGCTCTCTCTTTTTTATTTTCTGCGATTAATATAAAATCATTTTTATCTTGCACAGTACATTTGGGTCTGGGTTTTAAATTGTAGCATAAATTTCCTGCTAACCACTCATTACCCTGGATAGAAGAAATATTCTTATAACCCAGGTCAGTTAATTTTTTTTTAACTAATATGGCTTTTTCCTGACCCTTATAATCAGTGCGCTTATTATCTTTAGTTAGAGAAATGTAACTATAGGTGAAAGGCGATAAGAAAAATAAAAAAACAAACATGTAATAAAATTTTTTTAGATTGTTGATGCTTATCTTGCTCTGAAATATATAAATTACGAAAACTCCAAAGAATAAATAAAAAGGAGTCATCCACATAGTTCTGATTTTAATACCCATAGCCATGGATGTTAAGAATACTAGGGCCAGTGGGGTAAGGCTGGTGAATAGTAAAAAAATAAACTTACGATCCGTAAAACGAATATTAGTTTTGAGTTTAGGAATAATAAAAAAAGACATTAAAGCAAAAGGAATTAATATTCCAAGTTGTTTGCCCAAAAATATAATGGGTTGAGTTAAATGACTTAGTAGATTGGCTTCACCACCAGTTCTATTCAGACCATAGGTAACTGTAATGTAATTACTGTCTACTAACCACATTAGATGAGGCAACAGCAAGAGTAGAAAAGTGGGTACAATAACAAGAGATTTAGTTCTAATCTTTTTTTCCTTAACAATTAGATAAGCAAACAGAAGTCCAACACTCAAGACTAAATATGCAAAAAGGTATTTTGACAAAAGACCACAAGCAATGAATAGCCCTAACAACAAATAGTCTTTTATTTTGTCATATTTTATACATTTCCATGCATACAAAACAGTTAATGAGTAAAAAGGTAGTTGGCAAACATTTACATTAAATTCAGGTGTAGTGAAGTTATAAAAATAAATACCCTCTAAAAGCAAAATAGAAAAAAATGCATGACTTTTGTTTTCTAAAAATTCTTCAGCAAATTTGTAAACAATATAAAAAGATGTAATAACAAAAATTTGGCTTAGTAAATAGTAAGACCAATCTTGATTTTTAAATATTTGATAAAATAGTTCAACAGCAAAAGCGCTCATGGGAGGGTGCTTGTTAAATCCCCATTCTAGATTGCCTCCCCAGGCCAAGGCTTCAATGGTATCTAAAGGTAAATTGTTGTTGGCAATAGAAGGGACTAAAGTCCAAATTATCAAGTGTGTTGATAAAAAAATAAATAATTTTTTATTTATCGTCATTTATTTGCTTTTATATGCTTTATTATTAATTGACACTTAAAATTAGAACCCTATTATCCAGCGCTTTACAAATGCCAACAAAATTACCTAAAAATTACAAGCCCACTTCCAAAGAGAAGTATATGTGTGCCAAACACAAAGCTTATTTTAAACAGATGTTATTTAACTGGAAAAAAGAACTGATAGAGCAAAATAATAGAATTATGTTTAATGACATGGATGACAATTCAGCTTCTGCTGATATTGTTGACCAAGCTACTTCAGTATCTGGAAAAACAGTAGAGATGAGAACAGTTAATAGAAACAAAAAACTTATTACTAAAATAGATTCGGCTGTAAATAAAATTGAAGAAGGGACTTACGGGTATTGTGAAGAAACAGGTGAAGAAATAGGTTTAAAGAGACTTGTGGCAAGACCCATAGCTAGTTTAACGGTAGAAGCTCAAGAAAAACACGAGAAGCAAGAAAAGATTTTTGCGGATAACTAAATTCCGGGAACTGTCTCGCCTTTTTTTAAAAGATCATATCCTTTAATAACCGCTTCTCTTTTGGAGATATCCAAATACCATCTACTTAAGTTTTTAAAATTTTTAAGACCAATGTCATGCCAATCATGTCGCGCGATCCATGGAAAAGTTGCAATATCTGCGATCGTATAATTTTCTCCCGCCAAGTACTTGGATTGACCAAGACGTACATCTAGATCTTCATAAATTCTTTTAGCAATTTTAAAATATCTTTCTTCCCCAAATTCACTTTTACCGGAGTTGTAATGATGAAATTGATGGTGCTGACCTAGCATAGGACCAACGTAAGCCATTTGACCCATTAACCATTGATTGATAGTTAGTCTTTCGCTTTTATCATAAAACTTTTCACTTTTTTCACCCAGGTATATGAGGATTGCCCCTGACTCAAAAACTGAAATCTCCCCATCTTTAATAACTGGAATTTTACTAAAAGGACTAATTTTTCTAAATTCTGGATTAAACTGATCGTCTTTGTTGATGTTTATTTTTGTAACCTTATATTCAAGTCCAATTTCCTCAAGCATAATTGAAATTTTTTGACCATTGGGTGTATTCGCAGTTAAAAGATCAATCATTTTCTTAATATATATTTAATTAACTTTAATTAAAGGTATAAATATCAAAATGAAAATAGAATATTATTATAGCGTGGCATCTCCTTATGCCTACTTAGGTGTAAATAAATTTCAAGAACTTGTAAAAAAATACTCATTGGAAGTAGATGAAAAACCTTTTGATTTAGTGGGAATAGTTTTTCCTGCAACAGGAGGAGTGCCAGTTCCTAAAAGAGACCCATCAAGACAGGCCTATAGATTATTAGAGATAGAGAGATACGGAAAAAAATTAAATGTTAATATTAATAAACAGCCTAAATTTTTCCCTCCCGCAGACCCACATAAAGCTGCCTTGTTTGCTATTGCTACAATCAAAAATGGCTTTAGTCTGGATTTTGGAAAATCAGTATTAACTAAGCTTTGGTCAGAAGAGCAGGACATATCTTCCGATTCAACGTTAGAAACAACTTGTAAGGAGCTAGGGTTGTCTTTTGCTGATCTTAAAAAAGATATAGACAATGAGGCCATTAAGAGCGTCTATTTATCAAATTCTAAGGAGGCTATTAGCAAAGGTGTGTTTGGAGCCCCTTCATTTATCATAGATAATGAGCTTTTTTGGGGACAAGATAGACTTGATTTTTTAGAAGACAAGATTAAATCTCTTCAAAAGTAAAATGCGATTTGTAATAAATTTTTTATGTTTTTGTATTTTTGTAACGCATGCATATGCGGAGGAGAATTTATTTAATTCTCTAGCTTCTTCTTATTTAAGCAATCCTCAGCTGAATTCACAAAGAGAAAAAACAAAAGCAGTAGATGAAACTCTCATTCAGGCTTATAGTAATTTCAAACCATCCATAGAGGGGTCTGCAGAGATAGTAGATTCAATAAACAAAAATACAACTACATATAACGGTTCTTCCGTTTCAGATTCAAATTCACAAATACAGACCAACTCGATAACTGTAACTCAAAAACTATTTCAAGGAATACCCAATGCACAGAAATATAAAAAAGCTGTTGATATTTCTAGATATGAACTCAAAAATATAGAACAAGAAGTTCTTTTTAAAACAATAGAATCTTTTACAGAAGTTTTATTATTTGAAAAACAAGTATTGATTAACAATGACAACCTAAATCTTTCCGATAAACAAGTGGAGTTAGACAAGGCAAGATACAATAAAGGATTGTTAAAATTATCTGACTTAGCGCAATCAGAAGCTTCGTTAGCATCAGCAAAAGCAAAACTTTTAAGTTCAAAAAATGACTTGGCAATAAGTAAAAATAATTTTAAAAATATTATTGGCTATGAACCCAAAGACCTTAAGAATCCAAATTTAAAAAGTATAAAAATTCCACAATCATTAAATGATACTATTTCTGAATCTCAAAAACAAAATGTTCAGCTGTTAATCTCAGAGCTAAAAGTAAAGAAAGCAAAGTACGATTATAATAGTAACATTGAAGATGCATTTGCTCCTAAGGCATCAGTATCTTTTAAAGTTTCAGAATATGATGAGTTTAGCTCTTCTTATGACAAAAGAACCAAAACAGAAGCCTCCGCAAAAATTTCCATTCCAGTTTATTCAGGTGGCAAGGGATATTCTTTAGTTAAAGAAAAGCAGGCATTGAAGATTAGCGCGGAACTTGATTATGAAGACGCCAAAAACAATTCAGTAAAAGTTGCCTCATCATCTTGGTCTAATTTCAAACTTGCTGAAAGTAAATTACAATTAGCTAAGGCGCAATTAAAAGCATCAGAAATAGCTTACGAAGGTATTATCCAAGAGTATGAATCTGGACAAAGAACTACACTCGATGTTTTAAACTCTAGAGGTTTTTTGTTGGCATCAAGATTAAATTTAATTAATTCAGAAAGAGAACAGATTCTTTCAACCTTTAACTTACTTAAAATCACTGGAAATCTAACAGCAAGTTATCTTAATTTAGAAGCCAAGGTCTACGACCCAAAAGAAATTTATAAAAAAAGCTGGATTAGACACATTTTTTAGTAAAAAAACTCAATAAATCAGTTGTTTATTTAATAGTTTGAAAATAAGAACAAAATGTGTACATTTGTTTTATAGATTCGTTTAATCAAAAAATAAAAAAGGAAAAAAAAATGGCAAAAAAAGAAGGTAACTTAAAGGTAGTAAATGAGGCTCACACTGATGACAAAGAAAGACAAAAATCTTTAGATGCAGCAATTAGTCAAATAGATTCAAACTTTGGAAAAGGCTCTGTAATGAAGCTTGGCCAAAGACAAGTAATGGATATTGAGTCAATTTCAACAGGTTCGTTGAGTCTAGATATAGCTTTAGGGATAGGTGGATTGCCAAAGAGTAGAATTGTTGAAATTTATGGACCAGAATCCTCAGGAAAAACAACTTTAGCTTTACAAGTTATTGCAGAAGCGCAGAAAAGTGGTGGAACATGTGCGTTTATCGATGCTGAACATGCTTTAGACCCAAGTTATGCAAAAAAACTAGGTGTAAACACTACAGATTTATTAATCTCTCAACCAGATACTGGAGAGCAGGCTTTAGAAATAACAGACACATTAGTTAGATCTGGTGCAATTTCAGTATTAGTAGTTGATTCTGTTGCTGCTCTAACTCCTAGAGCTGAGCTTGAAGGAGAAATGGGCGATCATCACATGGGACTACAAGCTCGTTTAATGAGTCAGGCCTTGAGAAAATTAACGGGAAGTATTTCAAAATCTAATACAATGGTTATCTTTATTAACCAAATAAGAATGAAAATTGGAGTAATGTTTGGAAGTCCAGAAACAACTGCTGGAGGAAATGCTTTAAAATTTTATTCATCCGTTAGATTGGATATCAGAAGAATTGGTGCAATTAAAGACGGAGATGAAATTGTAGGAAATCAAACTAGAGTGAAGGTGGTAAAAAATAAAGTTGCACCTCCATTTAAGGTAGTTGAATTTGATATTATGTATGGAAAAGGTATAAGTAAATTGGGAGAGTTAATTGATCTTGGTGCCAAAGCCGACATTGTTGAAAAAGCAGGAGCTTGGTATTCTTATAAAGGAGAAAAAATAGGTCAGGGTAAAGAAAACTCTAAAGAGTATCTAATAAACAATCCTAAAATATCAGCAGAAATTGAAATGGCTATTAGAGCTAATGCCGGATTGATATCTGATAAAATGATGGGAAACCCTTCGCCAAAAGAAAAAATAGAAACTGAAGAGAATTCTAAAAATACAAAAGATACTAAGGAATTAGATAAGTAAAAAAACTTTATTATTAGCCATCTTAAAGCTAGATAAGAGCACCTTTGTAGGGTGCTTTTGTCTTGTATGGACTTCTATTTTAAAAACTGTATTTATTAAAATATGAGTAACAAAACACTTCAGGATGTAAGAAAGACTTTTAAAGATTTTTTTAAAGCGAACGATCACCAGATAGTTGATTCCAGCCCGCTAGTACCACAAAACGATCCTACCTTAATGTTTGCAAACTCTGGAATGGTTCAGTTTAAGAATGTTTTTACGGGTCTGGAGCAAAGAGATTATAAGAGAGCCACAACCGCGCAAAAATGTGTTCGTGCAGGAGGAAAACACAATGATTTAGAAAATGTAGGATTTACACCTAGGCACCATACTTTTTTTGAGATGTTGGGAAACTTTTCATTTGGAGATTATTTTAAAGAAGAGGCAATCAATTATGCTTGGCAATTAATTACTAAGGAATATTCCTTACCTAAAGATAAATTGTATGTGACTGTTTTTTCAGAAGATCAAGAAGCTTATGATTTATGGCACAAAATAACGGGTTTTAATGAAGATAGAATAATAAAAATACCAACGTCAGACAATTTTTGGTCAATGGGTGACACAGGACCATGTGGACCTTGTTCCGAAATATTTTATGATCACGGAGATCATTTGTTTGGTGGATTGCCAGGAACCAAAGATGAAGATGGAGATAGATTTATTGAAATTTGGAATTTGGTATTTATGCAATATGAGCAGGTATCAAAAGATAAAAGAATTAACTTACCCAAACCTTCAGTTGATACTGGAATGGGATTGGAACGAATGACTGCTGTTTTACAAGGAACACATGATAATTACCAAATTGATTTGTTTAAAAAAATTATTTTAGATACGGAAAGTTTGTTTGAACAAAAGTTATCTGAAAAAAATACTGCAAGTTACCGTGTAATAGCAGATCACCTTAGGGCTTCTGCTTTTCTAATTTCAGATGGTGTACTGCCATCTAATGAAGGGCGTGGTTACGTTTTACGAAGAATAATGCGTAGAGCGATGAGGCATAGTAATGTTTTGGGTAAAACAGATCCAATTTTATACAAAGTGTTACCAACTATTATTGAATTAATGAAAGAAGAATATCCCCAATTAGAAAATGCAAAAGATTTGATAAAAGAAACAGTTGTTACAGAAGAGGAGAGATTCTCGTCATTACTAAAAAATGGATTAAAAATTTTAAATGATGAAGTGAAGAAAATAAAAGATGAAACCTTACCGGGCTCGGTTGCATTTAAGCTTTATGACACATACGGTTTTCCAGTTGATTTAACCCAAGATGTTTTAAAAGAAAAAAATATCAAGATTGATCATGACGAGTTTAAAAAATTAAGAGAACAAAGCAAAGTAGAGGCTAGAGCTAGCTGGAAAGGTACAGGCTCAGTGGGAATAGATAAAATTTGGTTTGAGATTGTATCTGGTCAAAACAAAGAAAAATTAGCTGATACAGAGTTTTTTGGGTATGGATCTGATCAAATTGAATCTAAGTTATTATCCATAGTGAAAGAAAAAAAAGCTTCTCTTGAAATTAGGGAAGGAGACTCTGCAAGTTTAATTTTTAACCAAACAGTATTCTATGCAGAATCTGGTGGACAGATATCAGACACTGGTACAATTGAATCTAATGAAGTTTTATTTGAAGTCAGTGATACTCAAAAGATTTTTGGAACTTTTTATGTGCATTCAGGCGTGGTTAAAAAAGGAACGCTTAAACTAGGAGATAATTTTATTTTAAAAATCGACAAAAAAAGAAGAGACAAGATTAAATGTAATCACTCAGCAACTCATTTGTTGCATGCTGCACTAAGGGAAAAGCTTGGAAAACACGTATCCCAAAAAGGTTCATATGTTGGACCTGATAGATTAAGATTTGACTTTAGTCATTCAAAACCAATTAGCAAACAGGAGATTGTGGAATTAAATAAGAATGTAAATGCTGTGGTAATCAATGGTGGTGAGGTCAAAACTACACTAATGACGCCCAAAAAAGCTATTGAACAAGGAGCTATGGCGCTTTTTGGAGAAAAATATGGAGATGAGGTTCGAGTAGTAACAATGGGTAATTTTAATAACAAGACTTTTTCAATAGAGCTTTGTGGAGGAACTCATGTCACTGAACTGTCTACTATTGATAATTTTGAGATCATTAACGAGTCTTCCATTGCTTCTGGTGTGAGAAGAATAGAAGCGTTGAGAGGAGACGAGCTCTCTACCCATAAACAATCTTTAAATAAATTGGCCAAAGAGAAAGAAACTAGTCTGAATTCACAGATTAAGGGTTTGGAAAGTAATATAAAAAAACTAAATGGTAACCTAGAAGATTTTAAAGATTTTTCGCCAGAAGTAAAATTGGTTAAACTAAAATCTTTGTATGAATCTTTATATAAAAAAAACATTCTTCAAGACTCTAAAAAAAATATTATTAAAGATTATCCACTCAAAGACTTAACAGTTCGAATTCAATATATTTATGGTCTTTCTGGAAAAGATTTGAGAACCATTGTAGATGATAATAAAAAAGAAATTGGTAGTTCTGCTGTTTTTACTTTCAGCGAGCTTGATAATAAACTAAATATAGCAGTTGGTATTACGGACGAACTTACAAATAATTTAGATGCTTCTTTTTTTGCTAAAGAAATATCTAAATTCCTTAAAGGTAAGGGGGGAGGTGGAAGGAAAGATTTTGCTCAAGCAGGAGGAGAGCCCCCATCTAATTTAAAGACTGTTTATGATTTTGTTCTAAAGTTAGTAGAAACAAAAATTAATTAAATATTTTTTTCAATAAACTCTATAATTTTTTGTGAGTCTAAATTGTCAATAGTTTCTTTATTTTTTTCACAATCATATACAAAAGAGTTGTTTTTTATCGGTTTAAATTTATCTGAATTCTTATTAAAAAAAACAAACAGCCTTGGATCCGTTAAAGAAAGCATATGCATCACACCATTATCAATGCTAATATTAAAAATCATTTTATTTGCAATTGCCACGACAAGAGCTGGATTTTGTAATTCAGGACTAGCTAAATGTTCTGGAAAATATGCATTAAAAATGTGTTTTTTTATTAGATTAATTTCTTCTGTATATTTTGGCTCTATAAAAAAAACAGGTATAAATTTTTTTTCTGCAAAGTGCTGAGCTGTTTTAATAATTTCTATCAATTGAAATTCTTTGATTCTAGTTTTGTGACCTGCTTTAATGGAAAAACCAACATACCGCTTACTTTCATCAATTAATTTATCAGCTTCTTGTTTGTATTTAGTAGGAATTTTTATTTGAATATTTTTAATATCGAGTGTTTTATTTAAAAATTTTTCTAAATAGCTAATTACCCTCAATTGAACATGAGGATTTTTTTGAAAAAAACTTATTGGATTACTCAAGACACCTCTGAGGGCAAAGCTTAAAAAGTACTTGTGTGGTATTTTTTTATATATCAGGGCATTTCTAATTTTTGACTGATTGTCTATAATTAGATCATAAGGTTTTGTATTTCTAATTTTTTTATCGAATAGATGATTAAACCTAAAGCCGAAATAAAGAGGAAAGTTCTTAATAGTTTGTACATTAGCTGCCTTTAAAGAGCTTAATTTATTATCAAACCAAAAATTATTTAAATCATTTCCATAATAGTCGATATTTGGATTTTTAAATTCCTGATTAATTAATTCAAATATTTTGATGAATTGGATTGCATCTCCTATTCCACCACCTGCATTAATGATTAGAATATTTTTTATCGGATGTTGCAAATTTAATTTAATTTGCTTTGTAGGTTTTTGTTGATTGCTTCTAAAAATTGGCTGGTTGTTAAGAATTTTTGTTCCCCACCAACTAAAACAGCTAGGTCTTTCGTCATTTCACCTGTTTCAACTGTTTCTACGCAAGTTTGCTCAAGAGCATGAGCAAAATCTATTAATTCCTGATTACCATCTAATTTACCTCTATGTGCCAAACCTCTCGTCCATGCAAATATTGAAGCAACAGGATTGGTTGAAGTCTCATTTCCTTTTTGATGCTCTCTATAGTGTCTAGTAACTGTTCCATGTGCTGCCTCTGATTCAACAGTTTTTCCATCTGGAGTCATTAAGACGCTAGTCATTAATCCCAAGGAGCCATATCCTTGCGCAACAGTATCACACTGAACATCGCCATCATAATTTTTGCAAGCCCAAACATAACCACCACTCCATTTCATTGCACAAGCTACCATATCATCAATAAGTCTATGCTCGTATGTAAGTTTATGTTTTGCAAATTCATCTTTAAATTCATTGTCAAAAATTTCTTGGAATAAGTCTTTAAACCTTCCATCGTAAGTTTTTAAAATTGTATTTTTAGTCGATAAATATACAGGCCATTTTCTTAACAAGCCATAATTCATGCAAGATCTAGCAAAATCTTTAATCGATTCATCTAAGTTATACATTGTCATGGCTATTCCAGACCCTGGAAAGTCAAAGACATCATGCTCAACTGTGTCGTTACCATCTTCCGATGTCCATTTAACAGTAAGCTTTCCTTTACCGGGAACTTTAAAATCTGTTGCTCTATATTGATCTCCATAGGCATGCCTTCCAATAACGATTGGATCTGTCCAGCCTGGTACTAATCTTGGAACATTTTTCATAATGATTGGTTCTCTAAAGATAGTTCCACCTAAAATATTTCTAATAGTCCCGTTGGGAGACTTCCACATTTTTTTTAATTTGAATTCTTCAACTCTAGCTTCATCAGGAGTTATGGTCGCACATTTTACACCAACACCATATTTTTTTATTTCATTAGCGCTATCTATGGTGATTTGGTCATCAGTCTTATCACGACTTTCCATTCCCAAATCAAAGTACTTCAACTCAACATCAAGGTATGGAAGGATTAGTTTATTCTTAATAAATTCCCAGATAATCCTGGTCATCTCATCACCGTCAAGCTCTACTACTGGATTTTTAACTTTTATTTTTGCCATGTTATTAGTTAATTTAAGAAAATGTGTTATATACAAATCAAAAAATTTAATCAATTATAATTTAATGTTAGAAATAATTTTTCCAAAAATACACAAAGAAGGTAAAAAGATATTAACAATAACTCTTTCAATCAACTTTTTGGTATTTTTTTTATCTGAGACATTAGGATTGTTACTAATTATTATTAATGTTTGGGTTTATTACTTCTTTAGAGATCCTGATAGAGTTTCCATAGGTGATGATAATTACCTTGTTAGTCCTGCAGACGGAAAGATTAGTATGATTACAGAATGCAATGGTCCCAAAGAAATTGGAATGGAAGAAAAAACATTTACTAGAGTCAGCGTTTTTATGAATGTGTTTGATTGTCATGTGAATAGAGTTCCTACTAAGTGTGATATAGAAGAGATTTTTTACAAGCCTGGAAAGTTCATCAATGCTTCACTAGATAAGGCTAGCGAACACAATGAAAGAAACATTTTAAAAGTAAAAGGAAAAAATGGAGACGAGTTTGCAATTGTTCAAATTGCAGGATTGGTTGCTAGAAGAATTGTTTGCGAAACGGATGTTGGAAAAGAATTGAATCAGGGAGATAGATTTGGAATTATTCGTTTTGGAAGCAGAGTTGATTTGTATTTTGACAGTAGTTACCAACTTTTTGCAAAAACTGGCCAAACAGTTGTTGCTGGTGAATCCTTATTGGCTAAAAAAAAATAAGTATATAAAATACACCTGCTATGAAAAAAGCAATTAGTATAAGATCAGTTATACCAAATATTATTACCGTACTGGGTTTGAGTTTAGGTTTAACCGCAATTAAATTTACCTTAGTTCAAAATTTTCACAGCGCTATCATATGCATTGTGATAGCTGCAGTTCTAGATGCTGCTGATGGTAGAATAGCAAGATTAATAAAAGGAACTTCAAAGTTTGGTGCCGAATTAGATTCTTTAGCTGATTTTGTAAATTTTGGTGTTGCTCCAGCTTTGATGCTTTATATTTGGGATTTAAATGTTTATGGAAACTTGGGGTGGGTGGTTACATTAATTTATATTATTTGCTGCTGTTTAAGGTTAGCAAGATTTAATCTCACGTCTAACATTGTCAAAAATCCAATTTTAGATAATTTTTTTACAGGAGTCCCATCACCAGCTGGAGCAGGTATTGTGCTACTGCCTATTATTATTAGTTTAGGAAATTTTTCATTTCTTTTAGATGAAGCGCAGTATTTTCCAGTTATTATTATCATTATTTCCTCATTTTTAATGATCAGCAAAATTCCAACCTATGCTTTTAAAAAAATAAAAATTACCAAAGCTTACGTTTTATTAATTATGTTGTTTTCAGTTTTGTTATTTGGTTTCTTGATTACCTATACTTTCAATACTCTTTTTGTAATAGGAGTCATGTATTTAATGTCAATACCTGCAAGTTTTTTTCACTTAAGATATCTTAAAAATAAACATAATTTAAAAACAGACTCTGATGAAAGTTTAATTTCAGAAGATGTTTTGTAATATAATTTTACTTGCATTATTGTTTTGAAAAAATTTCAAAAAAAAAATTTAAGTCATAGCTCTAAGCTTTGGTTAACTAGACAATTAAATGATCCTTTAGTAGCTGAGGCTAAAAAACAAAACTATCGATCTAGAGCTATATTTAAGTTTTTAGAAATTAATGAGAAGCATCAATTTTTGAAAAATAATTTAAATATAATTGATCTTGGGGCTGCTCCTGGAAGTTGGTCTCAACACACAAGTAAAATTAATAAAGACGGAGTTAATATTGCGCTAGATCTATTGGATACAAAACCTATTAATAATTGTAAAATTATCAAAGGAGATTTTACTTCCGATGAGGTACAAAACAAATTAGTCAATTTGTTAGAAGGAAAAAAATTTGATATAGTTTTGTCAGATATTGCAGAAAACTCTACTGGGAATAGATCCTTAGATTCAATGAGAAGCAACATCATCACAGTTGAAGTGATGAAATTTTCACTAAAGCATTTAAAAAAAAATGGTAAGATTCTAATTAAGACCTTTTCAGGAGTGGGCAATGAAGAAGTTGTGGATATGGCAAAAAAGAACTTCTCAAAACACATCTTTATTAAGCCAAAATCAAGCAGGAAAGATTCAAAAGAGCTCTATTTGTACTGTATTTTATAATTTATTGACATTTGTCCGTAGGCAAAATAAATAGGATTATGGAACCAAATAAAGGCCTTACTTTTGATGATGTATTGCTAGTACCAAAGAAATCATCTCATTTACCCTCACATTCTATCACTAAAGCATTTCTAACTAACAACATTGAATTAGGTATCCCAATTATATCAGCCGCAATGGACACGGTTTCCAATTATCATTTGGCAATCGCGATTGCTCAGCTTGGTGGAATGGCATGTATTCACAAAAACATGCCTGTGGAAGAGCAATCACTGCAGATTAAAAATGTAAAAAAGTTTGAATCCGGAATGGTGATTAATCCAATCACTATAGGACCAGAAAGCGATATCTCTGATGCTATTAAATTAATGTCATCTAATAAAATTTCTGGAATACCTGTTGTCGATAATAACAAAACATTAGTAGGCATTATTACGAACCGTGATTTAAGGTTTGCCAAAGACACAAAAACAAAAGTTAAATCTTTAATGACCAAAAAAGTTGTAACCGTCGATCAAGGTGTGAAGCTAGAAAATGCTAAGAAATTACTACATGAACATAGAATAGAAAAATTAGTTGTAGTAAATAAAAAATTTCAATGCGTTGGATTAATTACAGTTAAAGATTTGGAAAAATCACAATTATATCCAGATGCCTCAAAGGACAGTAAGCAATCACTAAGAGTGGCAGGCGCAATAGGAGTTGGTGAAGAAGGATTGGTTAGAGCGGAACATTTAATTAATAGTGGTGTGGATGCTTTAATTCTAGATACAGCTCATGGACATTCATCTTCTGTTCTGACTGCATTAAAAAATATTAAAAAGAAATTTAAATTTAAAAATATTATTGTGGGAAATGTAGCAACAGCTGATGCTGCAAAAGAACTTGCTGATTTAGGAGCCGATGCAATTAAAGTAGGAATTGGTCCAGGCTCAATATGCACAACTAGAGTTGTTGCAGGAGTGGGGGTTCCTCAATTTACAGCCATCCAAAATGTTGCTAACGGATTAAAAAATTACAAAACTAAAATTATAGCAGACGGAGGAATAAGATACTCTGGAGATATCGCAAAAGCTATAGGTGCTGGAGCTGACATAGTGATGGTCGGATCTTTATTTGCTGGAACTGACGAGGCACCTGGTGAAATTTTTTATTACCAAGGTAGAAGCTATAAGTCTTACCGAGGCATGGGTTCTCTAGCTGCAATGGCAAAAGGTTCTGCTGATAGATATTTTCAACAAGATGTTTCAGATGCTTTAAAATTAGTTCCAGAGGGGATTGAAGGAAGAGTTCCTTATAGAGGTCCTGTAAGAAATATTATCAATCAGTTGGTAGGAGGATTAAAATCATCCATGGGCTATGTTGGAGCCAAAACTATTGCAGAGTTAAAGAAAAAAGCTACTTTTGTTGAAATCACCAATTCTGGAATCAAAGAAGGCCATGTTCATGATGTTCAGATAACTAAACAGTCACCTAATTATCCAACCGAAAGTTAAATGAAGTTTTTTATTATAATTATATTTTTTTTATATAGTGTCAGTTCATATTCAGCAGAGAATAATTTTTTCACTAAAGGTAAAACTTTATTTGATCAAAAAAAAATTACAGAATCAAAAATAGAGTTTGAAAGAAGTTTAGTTTCTGACCCTAAACACGTTAATAGTTATATTTTCCTATCTAAAATTTTTTCAGAAACAAAAAAACAAGACGAGGAAAAAAAAATTTAACAACTGCTTTATTACTTGATTCTAAAAATGAAGAAGCTCTTTACTTGATGTCCTTGCTTAATATTAAAGAGGGGGATTACAAATCCTTAGAAAAAAACTATTCTATTTTAAAGCTTAATTGCTCTAAGTTTTGTGATCAGCTAGAGGATTTAAACAAATCAATTAAAAAATTTAACAAATCATGAGCAAGGCAGTATCTGGCCAAAAAGTCTTGATTGTAGACTTTGGCTCTCAAGTTACACAACTAATTGCAAGGAGAGTTAGAGAACAATCCGTTTACTGTGAAATCATTAGTTTTGAAAATTTTAATAAACTTAAATCCATTGAAAATACCAAGGGCATTATTTTATCAGGTGGCCCATCCTCAACATCTGAAGCGAAATCTCCAAGAATTAAAAACTATGGCTTATTAAAAAACATTCCAATCCTAGCCATTTGTTATGGCCACCAGCTAATAGCTAAAAAATTTGGAGGTAGGGTTAAATTTACAAATAAAAAAGAATTCGGAAGAGCTGAAATTTATGAAAAATCTAATTCATTACTCACTAAGGGTTTCTTTAAGCAAAAAAAAAATACCGTTTGGATGAGTCATTCAGATCAAGTGATTAAAATAGGAGATGGCTTTTCGGTTGTAGCTGCTACTAAAAATGCAAAGTACGCAATTACCCAAAACATTAAACAAAAAATTTATACCGTTCAGTTTCATCCTGAAGTAGTTCACACCAATCAAGGAAAGCTTATTTTTAAAAATTTTATTTTTAATATTTGTAAATGTGAAAAAAATTGGACAGATAAATCCAAGCTAGAAAAAATAATTTTTGAAATTAAAAAAACCGTAGGAAAGAAAAAGGTTTTATGTGCCTTATCAGGAGGTGTGGACAGTAGTGTATTAGCGCACATATTAAAAAAAGCATTAAATAACAGGGTTTATTGTGTTTACATAGATACAGGTCTGATGAGAAAAAACGAGAGCAAGGAAATTGTTTCTATCTATAGAAAAAAATTTAAAAAAATTTTATTTATTTAAACGAAGGACCACTATTTCTAAAAAATTTACACAAAGTGTCTGACCCCGAGAAAAAAAGAAAAATAATAGGAAAAACTTTTATAAAAGTATTTGAAAATTTTTCCAAACAAAACAAAGGAATTGATTTTTTAGCCCAAGGAACACTTTATCCAGACATAATAGAAAGCCAAAGCTTTTCTGGAAGCCCTAGTTCTAAAATTAAATCGCATCATAATGTTGGCGGTCTTCCTAAAAAGATGAATTTTAAATTAATCGAACCATTCCGTGAAATGTTCAAAGATGAAGTTAGAAAGCTTGGAAAAAAAATGAACATCGAAAGCACTATTCTTGATAGACACCCCTTTCCAGGACCAGGATTGGCTATTCGAATTTTAGGCTCTATTAGCAATAATAAAATTAAAATTTTACAAAATGCTGATGATATTTTTATAAGAGAATTGAAAAAAAAGGGTTTATATAAAAATATATGGCAAGCGTTTGCTGCATTGCTTCCAGTAAAATCAGTTGGTGTGATGGGGGATAGTAGAACGTATGATTTTGTATGTGCCTTAAGAGCGGTCACTTCTACTGATGGCATGACAGCTGATTTTTATAATTTTAATTACAAGGATATCTCTGATATTAGTAACAAAATTGTAAATGAGGTTAGCGGTATCAATAGAGTTGTTTATGATATTACCTCTAAGCCACCAGGAACTATAGAATGGGAGTAAAACAAATGTATATCTCAGTAACAGGTCTAAAACCAAAAGGTTTAATTGGCTGGATACGATTCTGGATATTAACAATTCCAGCAGCTAAGGATGCTCAAAAAGCTGATGGAATACTGCATTGCGTGTTTAAATCTCGCAACGGGTTCCAACACACATTAACTGTGTGGAAATCAAAGAAACATATGCTAGGTTATTTGAGATCTCCAGCCCACGCAAAGGCTATGAAAAACTTTTCAAAGATTGGTGACGGAAAAACATATGGCTATGAAGCAGATGCTATCCCAAGTTGGGAAGACACATTGCTTGAGTGGGATAAAAATGGACGAATCCACTAAGATTTGTTAGAAAATGGTTACCAATTTTTCTTAACTAAGTGTGACTAAAAAATAATTTCACCTGAAATAATTGAATGGGAATAAAAAAAAATAATAAAATTAAAATTTATTGTAAGCAAAAGCGACCCTTGGTCTGTCTTACTGCTTACAACAAACATATGGCCACTATTCTGGATCCTTTTTGCGATTTATTGTTAGTTGGCGATTCATTGGCGATGGTACTTTATGGAGAAACCAGTACTAATAATGTATCCTTACAAACTATGATTGAGCATGGAAAATCTGTAGTAAAAGGATGCTCCAAAAGCATTATTATTGTAGATATGCCCAAAGGAACTTATGAAGTTTCAGCAATAGTAGCTCTTAAAAATGCAAAAAAAATCTTAAAAGAAACTGGTTGTGACGGAGTAAAATTAGAAGGTGGTGTAAAAATTTCACATACCATCAAGCTTTTAGTTAAAAATAAAATACCAGTTATGGGGCATATTGGACTTATGCCACAACAAGTAAAGCATCCGAAAAATTACAAGGTAAAGGGAAGGTCGTTAGATGAGCAGGAGTTAATTATAAATGACTTAAAGGCAGTAGAAAAAGCTGGAGCCTTTTCTGTAGTAATTGAGGCTGTCACTGAGAAATTGGCTAATAAATTAACTAAACTTTCTAAAATTAAAACCATAGGAATTGGCGCAAGCAAGAAATGTGATGGACAGATTTTAGTAACGGAAGATCTGTTAGGTTTTTTTAGTAAAAATGCTAAATTTGTTAAAAAGTATGCTGATATAAGCGGCTTTATCAGCAAAGCTATTAAAAAATTTAAATCTGATGTAATTAAAAGAAAGTTTCCATCAAAAAAAAATGTTTATTAAATGTCAAACGAATTAGACAATCAAGTATCAGAAAGTGTCTTTAATGATAAAATATCAAATTTTTATCAAAAGAGAAAATATTATATAATAGGATTAGCTATCCTGATTGTTTTAGTGCCTATTAGTTTTCAGATATTTTTAACTCTAGATGAAAAAAATAATTCAAAAGAGTTAGAAAAATACAGTGAGATAATTATTGGCAAGGATAAGAAAATACAAGAAGTTGAGCTAGAAAAATTATTACAATCCAACAATGAAAGTGTTTCATTGCTTGTCTTAAACCAATTACTTGAAATTAACAAAGATTCAAAAAAAAAATCAATTTCATTTATTGACCAGTTATTAAATGCCAATAAATTTTCTGAGAAAAATATAAAATTTTTAAAAATTAAAAAATCTTTATTGGTATTTGATACCGCCACTGAAGTAGAAATGTTAAATTTAATAGACTTAAAGAGCAAGGATTCTGCTTTTAGAAAAATGTCTTTCGAAATTATGTATGATTTTTATATTAGCAAAAAACAAAATTTAAAAGCCAATGACCTCAAGAGGTTAATTGATGAGAACTAGTCTCATCCTATTTCTTTCTTTCCTTTTATTAAATTGTTCTAAAGAAGTTGAGCTAGGAATAGATATAGAGAAGCTTAAAAACGACGGAATAACTGTTTTAAAAAAAATAAATAATTCAGAAAAATTGAATGAAAAAAAGTCTTTAATATCTAAAATTAATTTAGAAAATCCTGGTAATTTTAAGAATTGGAAACATCCTAATTTTAATTTTCAAAACTTAGTTCCACATCCAAAATATGAAGGAAATTTTTCTAGCATTAAAAAAACTTATAAATTCAAAAAAACAAAACAAAATACTTACATAAAAAATATTATTAAGGTTAACAACAAGATTGTTTATGTTGATGATTTTAGTAATTTGCATATTCTAGATGAGAATTTAAATTTGATGAATAAATTTCAAATTTATAAAAAAAAACTATTTAAAAAATATTCTTTAAAGTTCTCTATAGCATCGAATGATAATTTTGTTTATGTTGCAGATAATTTAGGAGGAGTGTTAGCATACGATATTGTTAATTTTAAATTAGCCTGGAGAATAGAGCTGGGAGTTCCTTTGTTGTCCAACATGGTTCTTTATAAAGAAAATCTTTTTGTTACCAACTCAAATGGAAAAATTTTCTCTCTAAATTCTATAGATGGAAAAGTTAACTGGAGCTACGAAACAGGCTCCTCTGGAGCAAGCTCTCATAAAGCATACCAATTAGTTGTAGCTAACGGTAAACTTTTGTTTTCTAACGATTTTGCCAATATTTATTGCATAGATCTTAAAAAACAAAATTTATCCTGGAGAATTACCCTGGAACGTGGAAGTGATTATAGTGATGTCTCTTTTTTAAAGCTATCTAATCTGGTTGTAGAAAAAAATAATCTTTTCTTATCATCTAGCTTTGGTTTAGTTCTTAAGATTGATATTGAGACAGGAAAAATTATCTGGTCTAACAATAACAACTCTGACATTCGACCATTAATAACAAAAAACCATATTGTATTTGTTAACCACAGAGGTATTTTTAAAATTTTCAATAAAGAAAGTGGAAAAATTGTTTTTCAAAAAAATTTATTTGAAATTTTAAAATCTAAAAATATTAAACTAAAAAAAACAAGAGTTAGTAATTTATTTTCTGCTTCTAATATCATTTATGTTTCCATAAACAGTAGATTTGTCTTTCAAATTAATAGTCTAAATTTAGAATCGATTGATTATTTAAAAATTTCTAAAAGTCCTCAGTCTAACCTCGTCTTTTCTGATGGATCTGTTTATTTTATATCCAACAATAAAATTTATAAAATTTAATGACTATTAATATTTCAATTGTAGGAAAGCCCAATGTAGGAAAGTCTACTTTTTTTAACAAAATTTTTTCTAAAAATATATCAAAAGTTGCTGATGAGCCTGGAACAACTAAGGATGTGATCTCCGAGTCTTTTTTGTTTGGTAATGAAGAGTTGGTATTTCACGATACCGGAGGACTTAAAAAAAAAGCCAAGTCTAAAGATGAAAATCAATCCTATATTACTAAAGAATGTTTAACTGCCATTAATAACTCTTCCATTGTTATTTTTATGATGGATGCAAATGACAAGTTTACCAAAAACGATAAACAAATTTGCAGAATGATTTTAAATAAATTTAAAACATTAATAGTTATTATTAACAAAGCTGATTTAATTAAGGATGAAATCAAAACTAGAACAAAATACTTTAACTATTATTTTGAAAATTTATTTTCAGATATTTTGATTAAGCCTCATTTCTTCTCTTCTATCATGGAAAAAAGCCCGGATGTTTTTCTTAGAAAAATTTGTAGCTTAGACCAATCTACTAAAATTATGATTAGTAACAATAAATTAAACACTTTTTTAGAAAAAACGAATAATTCCCATAGAGCTCCACAAAAGGGAAATTTTAGACCAAAAATTAAATTTTTAAAACAAGTCAACGCTAGACCTATTATTTTAAAAGCTTTTGGAACTAGATTAAAAGGAGTCAATAAAGATTATAAAAATTATTTTTTAAAACAACTGCTAAGTCATTTTGGCATTTACAATAAAGTAGTAATTATTAAGTTTGTAAATAACGAAAATCCTTTTAGCTAGAGTTATCCTGTAAAGTTACTGAGCAAAGATAATTGATTGTTTTTTTCAGTTTGGTTCTTAAAATCCTGGGGAATTACTGGATAGTCTCCAGTAAAACAATGATCTGTAAATTGTGGATTTTTATTATCTCTTTTTTTATGTCCTAGGGCCTTATAAACTCCATCTATACTTAAAAAAGATAATGTCTTAACACCAATAATTTTTCTCATTTCTTCTATGGTGTTATTCGCAGCTAATAATTCGGACACATTTGGCGTATCAATTCCATAATAATCAGGAAATTTAATTGGAGGACTTGAGATTTTCATATGTACCTCTTTTGCTCCTACCTCATATAACATCGAGACAATTTTTTTAGAAGTAGTTCCTCTGACAATAGAATCATCAACTAAAATAATTCTTTTATTTTTTATTAATGCTCTATTTGGATTGTGTTTAAGCTTAACACCTAATTGTCTAATCTGTTGAGTTGGTTCAATAAACGTTCTTCCCACATAATGATTTCTTATTATTCCCATATCAAATTGTATTTTTGACTCTTCGGAATATCCAATGGCTGCAGGATTACCAGAGTCTGGAACTGCAGATACTAAGTCAGCTTCTGTAGAAAATTCTTTAGCTAGTTGTTTGCCCAGATCTTTTCTATATTCATAAACACCTTTACCTCCCACAATGCTGTCTGGTCTTGAAAAATAAATATATTCAAAAATACATGGTCTGGAATTTTGTTTAGGAAATGGCTTGATACTTTCAATACCGTTTTTGTTAATAATTACTATTTCACCATTCTCAACTTCTCTTATAAATTCTGCCCCAATTATATCTAAGGCACAAGTTTCAGACGCAAAAATATAAGAATCTCCAAGTTTACCTAATACCAAAGGTCTGATTCCGAAAGGATCTCTAATACCAACAAGCTTTTTATTAGTTAGCATGACCATTGCGTAGCCACCCTGAATTTGAAAAATAGAATCGATGATTTTATCGATAATTTTAGTCCTTCTTGATTTTGCTATTAGCTGAACAACTGTTTCAGTATCAGATGTTGTTTGAAATATTGCTCCTTCTTTGACCATTTTCTCTCTAATGTGAATGGCATTGGTAAGGTTTCCATTATGCGCAATGCTAATACCACCCAAATATAAATCAGCAAAGAAAGGCTGAATGTTTCTAACAATAGGAAGTCCACTCGTTGAATAGCGATTATGTCCAATAGCTGTATTTCCAGGTAGTTGATCGATTATTTTTTTACTTGTAAAGTTGTCACCTACAAGACCTCTTCTTTTAACCGAATGAAAGTTCTTACCATCAAATGTATTGATACCACACGCCTCTTGCCCCCTGTGTTGTAGTGCATGCAAACCTAACGCCGTAAGAGATGCTGCATCCTTATGGTTGTAAACACCAAAGACACCACACTCTTCTCTTAATCTATCGTCTAGCACAGGCAATCCATTACATTAAATGACACAAAGAGTCATTTAGTAATTTTATCTACGTTTTCTTTACTTCTTTCTATGTATTCATACCGTTTGGGAAGATTTTCAGTTAAGAATTCTTGACCCCATACAATGGATGTAAAAAATTTTCCTTCATTTAGATTCGAACTCCATTTAGGAAAGGGGTGAACAAAATGCAAAAAAGTAAAGATAGATACGAAATATACATACCCTTTTAAAAATCCAAAAACAAAACCAAAAAATTTATCTACTCCTCCAAGACCTGTCCAGGACATGGTCTTCTTCATTCCCTTAGAAACCAGAATTGTCAGAAATAGAAAAATAATAAAAATTATACCACCAAATACTATGTCATGAGTGAATTCTGATTCAATGACATTTTCAGTATACGGAGTTGCAAGGGGTAAAAATATTTTAACTGCAATGATAGATAGTATCCACTTTAAAAAAGACAAAAGGCTAAGAACAAATCCATTCCTTAATGACAAAAAAGAATTTAAAATTAAGAAAAAAATAAAAATAAAATCAATTGTTGAAAAGATTTCAATAGAATCTAAAAAATTATCCATTAGTTTCCGGAGCAAATTGAATAAGAAGTCTTGGCAATAGAGTTAGAACCAAAATTAAAGCAGTGATCATTGCCAAACCAGTAAAAAGACCAAAATAAATAGTTGGTATGAAGTTTGAAAAACCCAATATAGAAAAACCAAAAACAATTGTTACTGAAGTGCTTATAATTGCTTTTCCTACGGTGTGATGGCAAATGTAAACAGCATCATTTTTATTTTTACGTTCTTTGATTTCCTGTCTAAATCTATAAATGTAGTGAATGCTATTATCGACTGCTATTCCTATGGTGATCGCAGCGATAGTGATGGTCATCATATCTAGCGGTATATTTAGAGCTCCGATAAAACCTAACACAAAAAAAGCAGCAATAAAATTTGGAACAGTTCCTATGAGAGAGTAGGTTAAAGACCTGAATAAGATTAAAAACATTAGAAAAATTCCTAGCATGACAATTCCTAAAGTTTTAATTTGAGAATCAAATAGACTCTGAAGTAAATTGTTAAATATTATTAACACGCCCGTAATCTTGAATTCGTCTTGCTTGAACAAAAACTTTGTTTGCAAATCAGATTGAATTTTTTCTATTAACTCTTTTCTTCTAAGATCTGGTTTGGAATCCAAAATTCTCATGCTAATTCTAGCCTCATCGTTTTGTACGGAGATATAAGGATTTATGATATTTCTTTTAATATCTTCAGGTAGCTTATTATACAAAACACCCATTTCAAGGGATCCAAGTTTTTTTCCATTATTTAAACTTTCAGCAATATCTAAAATGGAAGAAAAAGATAAAACTTTTCCAATATTCTGATTTTGTTCTAGATATTTATGAACCGATATAATTTTATCTATTTTATCTCTGGTAAACCAATATTTGTATTTTTCATCAAAAGCTTGTTGTTTATCCTCACCTAAGTAGTCATCTTTTTTTACAGTAGATCCTAAAAAATCGTCCTCTTTATTTACAACGGTCGTTTTTTTAAACTTTAAAATTATTTCTAGCGGAGTTGTTCCTCCTAACTTTTCATCTATATTTTTCATGCCTTTGTAAATTTCAGTCTTACTACTAAAATAATTAATAAAACTATTCTCTACTTTTAGTTTGCTAATTCCATAGATCGAAAAAATAATTAAGAATACAGACAAGGAATAAATTAGTTTTGGAAATTGAGTAGAAATATGAGCAAGCAATTCAGCAAATTTAGATTTTTTTTCTTTTATCTGAACAGATGCTTTTGGATTAAAAACAAGAATTAACGAAGGTAATAATAGAAAAGACAATGCAAATGATACTAACAGGCCATAAGTCATCATCCATCCAAAGTCCATCACAGGTTTAATGTCGCTAAATACTAAAGACATAAATGCACAGATCGTAGTCAGAACTGCATAAAAAATTGGATAAAAAATACTGGAAGAGGTTTTGGTAACAAGATCAATAGGTGTAGCGTTTTCATTTTCATTTTTTATCTGAATGTATCGAACTAGGTAATGAATGTTCATAGAAATGGTTAAGATCAGCATCAGCGCGATGAAATTTGAAGAGATAACCGTAACTTTCCATTGTAGAGCTCCTAAAAAACCCACCATTATCAATATAGAGGAAAAACAATTGATTAATGGAAAGGCTACCCATTTCAAATTTCTAAACACCATCCATAAAATAAATATAATAAATGCAAAAACTCCGAATCCAAAAATAACAATATCATTTTTGATAAAAGTAATCATGTCGTCGGCAATCATGGGAATTCCACTAAGCCTAATTGTTGCAAATTGATTTTGTTTAGCAATCAAATTCTTAATTTCTTGGTTGTAGCTTGATATTAAATCGCCCTGTTTCTTTTTCTCTATATCTAACTTTGCATTAGTTTTTTTTAAATCAGCCAGCAGACTTTCGTCAGGATTATTATTCTCCAGTAATCTCGACTTCTTAGAAATAAGATCTAAATATTGTTTGTTTTCTTTTAGATAGACGACAATACCAAATGTCTTTGAATCTTTGCTTATAATAAGATTTTTGTAGATAGGACTACTGGTAAGTTCTTTAATAGCAGTTTCAAATTCTATATTTGGACTTGTAATATATTTAAGATTTTGAATCCTCTCCATTAAAGGCTCATTAGTACTCTGCAGTAATGGAGCATTGATAACACTAATAGTTTTACTTACCCAGTTCAAGTTATTGATCTTAGTAACAAATTTCTCCAACTCTAAAACAGAATCTTTGTTTATAACGGCTTTAGGCTCGTAGGTTAAGATGAAGAATTCTTCTGAGCCGTATCTTTCGTTAACTTCTCTAAGGTATTTTAGATCTGGGTCATTTTCTAACAGCAGAGTATCGGCGGAGGCATCTAATTTAAAATTTTTAGAAAAGTATAGCGAACCTAGGAGTATGATAATTAGGCTTAATAGAATTAGTTTAGGAAAATTAAGTAATTTTTTATACATACAGAAATAACTTTCTAGATGTACTTTTTATCATATCTTTGAGACATACAAGTAATAATTCTGTAAGGAATAGTACCTGTTTGTTTTGCAAAATCATCAATTGTGTAATCAGAGTTGTATATGTCAATCATGTCCCCAACTTTGACTTTATTTTTGAATTTAGTTACATCTAAAATAATCAAATCCATAGATACTCTTCCTATAATAGGAATTTTTTTTCCCTTAAATAGAAAAAAACCTTTATTGCTTAAACGAATATTTAGTCCATCCGCATACCCAATAGGAATAGTGGCAGTTGTAGTATTTTTCTTGGTATAAAAAGTTCTAGAGTAGCCAATAGACTCTCCTTTTTTAATTTGATTAATTTGAGTAACAGGAACCTTGAGAGAAACTGCATGTTTGATACCTTTGTGAAACGTTCTTTTACCGCCGTAAAGACTAATACCAGGTCTAACCATGTCATAATGATATTGTTTGCCTAAAAATATCCCACCCGATGCCGCTAAGCTATATTTGCAATTAGAAAATTCTTTTTTGATCTTCTCGAATCTAGCCTTTTGAATATTGTTATAGTTATTATTTTTTTCATCCGCACAAGCTAAATGACTCATAAAAGTTATATCTTTAAATGAATATAGTTTTTTTTATTTTTTTTAATTTATCAATATCCTTTTCTTGAAAACCAAGTCGGTTCATTCCCGTGTCTACATGTATCATGATATTACGTTGGTAATTTTTTTTAAGATATCTAGTCCACTTTTCAAATTGCGAATAGGTATTTAATACAGGAGTTAATTTATTTTTAAAAAAAACAGATTCCTCCTTTATACCAAGTCCATTTAATACAAAAATATTAATTGATTTAAATTTTTTTCTAATCTTTAAAGCTTCCTTCACATTAGCTACGAAAAAATTTTTGCACTTAAGCTTAACTAAAGATGCTACAATTTTATTAGCCTCGCCCAATCCATAACTAGAGGCCTTAACAGTAGCGGAAACCACGGATGGCTTACAAAACCTTTTTAAAAATAGGTAGTTATTTTTAATAGATGTTAAGTTGATCGATACTTGTCCTGAAGAATGTTTCATAGCTTTAAAGGCTATTTATATAAAGGATTTCTTTATTTCTGTAACCAAGAATTTAAGATTGTGTGTCTTTAAATTTAGTATATGCACTTTCAAACTCAAGTCTTATGATACCAGTTGGGCCGTGTCTTTGTTTTCCAATTATTAGCTCTGCTTGACCATGAATTAAGCTCATTTTCTCTTGCCATTCTACGTGCTCAGCCGTACCAACTCTTGGCTCTTTTTTTTCTTCATAGTATTCTTCTCTATAAACAAACATCACTACATCTGCATCTTGCTCAATAGATCCAGATTCTCGCAAATCAGACAGTTGTGGTTTTTTATCATCACGCTGCTCTACAGCCCTAGATAGCTGAGATAATGCTAAAACGGGCACATCTAATTCTTTTGCTAATGCTTTTAAGCCTTGCGTAATTTCTGCTACTTCTTGAACACGACCTTCATTTCTGTAGTTTCCAGATTTCATTAGCTGAATGTAATCAACTATAATCAAATCAAGTCCATGAAGTCTTTTGATTCTTCTCGCTCTATTGCTTAAAGTAGAAATAGTAATAGCTGGAGTGTCATCTATAAAGAGTGGTAAGTTTTCCAAATTCTTTGAGCTTTCAATAAACTTTTCAAACTCATCTTGATTTATATTTCCTTTTCGTATGTCATTTGATTTTACTCTAGATTGCTCAGATAGAATTCTTGTTGATAGCTGTTCAGATGACATCTCTAAGGAAAAGAAGGTGACAGTAGATTTTTTATTATTCTCCTGTATTTGTCTTGCCGCATGAAAAGCTATATTCGTAGCTAGGGCTGTTTTCCCCATGGATGGTCTTCCAGCAATAATTAACAAATCTGATTTATGCAAACCTCCTAATCTATCGTCCAAATCCCTTAATCCTGTAGGGACACCAACAATTCCACCTTCATTTTTATAAGCAGAGGATGCAACAGCAATAGTTTCAAGTAGAGCTTCTTTAAATTCAACGTAAGACTTATTGAATTTACCACGCTCAGCTATATCAAATAATTTTTTTTCTGCAGATTCTATGATTTGTTCAGCACTAATTTCAGAATTTTTATTTTGAGACTCTTCAAGCGTTTCTTTAGATATGTCAATTAAATTTCTTCTTATCTTTAAATCGTGAAGTAAATTAGCGTAGTATTTTATTTGAAGTTTGGAAGTCGAAAATTTAGTAAGCTTAACAAGATACTCACTACCACCTATTTCATTTAATTCATCCTCATTAGAAAAAAAGTTTTTCAAAGTAATCGGGTTGGCTAGCAAGCCTTTAGCCATTAAGTCACTAATGATTTTGTATATTTTTTTATTGATAGGATTGAAAAAAAAATCTTCATTAATATCTGCAATTTCATCAAATATTTCATTGGAGAGCAATATGGTTCCTAACACCGTCTGCTCAGCTTCAAGATTTTGTGGGGATGTGTCTAATCCAGATAATATTTCCACATTTTTAAGAGAGCTCATGAACTATAATAGTATTATCTAACACCAAAGGTTCAACAATAATGTTTTGACGGATGTGTGGAGAAGTTAGTTAAATATTTGGATTATTCAACTTTTGGTTTTACATTTAAATTGATAGCAGCAATTACTTCAGCGTGTAAATTAATGTAGACTTTTGAAATACCTGTATTTTTTAATTGACCTTTTATTTCAATTTTTTCTGCAGATATATCTAAATTTTTTTGCTCTTTGATCAAAGTCACAATTTCTTTAATGTTAATAGATCCATAAAGCAGACCATTTTCCATAGCTTCTTTGTAAATTTCCAATTCCACATTGTTTAGTATTTGGAATGTTGCGTTAGCTTTGTTTTTTTCAATTTCATTTTTCTTATTGATTTCGCTCTTTTGCTGGTCAAAATATTCAGTATTTTTTTTATTGGCCACTAGAGCTTTTTTATTTTTTAATAAAAAATTTCTTGCATAACCATCTTTGACAGTTACCTTTTCACCGATTGCTCCAAGTTTTTTTATATTTTCTAGTAGAATTACTTGCATGTTAATTACCAACGTATGGCATTAAAGCCAAAACTCTTGCTTTTTTAATTTCTTTAGAAAGCGCCCTTTGTTTTCCAAAAGATACATTGGTTATTCTGCTAGGCAAAATTTTCGCAGTATCTGATACGTATTTTTTTAATAGTTTGATGTTTTTGTAATTGATTTCAGGGGCACCCTTACCACTTAACGGACAAGACTTATTTGGTTTAGCCGTAGATTTGTTAAAAAGTGCATTACCACCTTTATTGAATTTTTTTTTACCTTTTTCTTTTCTTTTAACCATTATGAAGTTACCGTTAGACCAGATTCTTCTTCTGGTATTTTTTTAATTTTCATAGAAAGAAATTTTATTATTCTTTCATCATATCTTTCAAATTTTTCCAATTCCTTGATAACCTTACTATTTCCTTCGATATAAAGGTTGCTGTATTTTCCTCTGTAATTCTTTTTAATAGAATAAGCTAAAGATCTTACTCCCCAATTTTCTTCTTTGACAATTTTGCTGTCATTTTTCTTTAAAATTTCTTCAATCTTTTCTTTTATAGAGTTAGAACTCTCTTCATTTAGTTCTGGGACAGTAATATATGTATGTTCGTAGTAGTTCATTTAATAATTATAAGTGTTTAAAAAAACAGTTGAATATAATATTATCTTCGTCATATCAAGCTATATAAAGAACTTATTACATTGAAAAAATCAATATTATTTCCAGGCCAAGGGTCCCAATATGTCGGTATGGGTCTTGATGTTTATGAAGCTTTTGACGAAGCCAAAGAGGTATACCAGGAAGTAGATGACGTTTTGCAAAGCAATTTGAGCGACATTATCTTTAGAGGCGAGGCTTCGGATCTGAACCTAACAGCTAATACCCAGCCTGCAATTATGGCAACAGGTGTTGCTATATTTAGGGTATTGCAAAAAAAGAATAACCTTAAAATTACAGATTTTTCTTTTTGCGCAGGTCATTCTTTGGGAGAATACACAGCGCTTGTTTGTGCAGAATCTTTAAGTTTAGCCGATGCTGCAAAAATATTAAGAGCTAGAGGTCAAGCAATGCAAAGCGCAGTCAAACCGGGGGAGGGCAGTATGGCGGCTATTCTTGGTTCAGAGATTAATGACATAGAACAGTTGATTAAAGAATCTAATTGTTCAACGGTTGAAATTTCTAATGACAATTGCCCAGGCCAAATAGTAGTAAGTGGAAAAAAATCAGAAGTTGATGAATGTTTAATTGCTATTAAGCAAAAGCTTTCAAAAAAAAGCATCTCACTTCCTGTATCTGCTCCTTTTCATTGCCAGCTAATGAAACCTGCAGCAGAAGAAATTAAAGAATTAATTATGAGTCTAAGTATGAAGAATCCTCTCATCCCCATAGTTTCTAATGTAACTGCCGAAGCCGTTACCCAGGCTGATGAAGTTAAACAACTACTGATACAACAAATTTATAAAAGAGTACGATGGAGAGAGATCATTGAATACATGTTTAAAAATTCTAATGATAGTTTTCTAGAAATAGGACCTGGCAAAGCACTTAGTGGCATGCTTAAAAGATTTAAAAAAGAAATTGAAATTAAAAACTACAACAATAGAGAGGACCTTGAACTATGACATTTTCAGACTTAAAAGATAAAAAAATAATTTTAACAGGAGGATCTAGAGGCATCGGTCTTTCAATGTTAGATAAGTTTTATGCGATAGGATCTAAGGTTTTAATTATTGGATCTAATAAAGAAAACTTAGAAAAAACGAAAGCAAAATACCCGAACATTCTCACAGAGGCGTTTGATTTGGGAAATCATGATGAAATACCTGATTTATTCAAAAAGTGTGTTGAGCAGTTAGGTGGCCTAGATGTATTAATAAATAATGCTGGAATCACAAAAGATAATTTGGCTATAAGAATGAAAAAAGAGGAGTGGACAAAAGTTATTGATGTAAACCTTACTTCTAGTTTTTTAATGGCTCAAGAAGCCATCAAAGTTCTTATCAAAAACAAATCCGGATCAATAGTTAATATTAGTTCGGTTGTTGCTCACTTGGGAAACGCAGGACAGGTTAACTACGCGAGTTCCAAAGCTGCTCTTATTGCCATGTCCAAGTCATTGGCTAGAGAGTATGCTAAAAAAAATGTTAGAGTAAACTGTATATCTCCAGGGTTTATCGAATCAGATATGACCTCAATTTTAAAAGATGATCAAAAAGAAATGCTATTAAAGAACATTCCTATGGCAAAAATGGGTACAGGTGAAGATATTGCAAATATAGCAATGTTTTTAGCGTCGAACCTATCTGGTTACATTACAGGGGAGACAATACATGTGAATGGAGGCATGTATATGGCTTGATTAATTTCATTTATTGATCTAAAGAAAAATATAATCATATAACAAAAATAGAAAGATAATAATGAGCGAAGTTGGAGATAAAATTAAAAAGATAATTGTTGATCATTTAGGTGTTGATGCCGAAAAAGTTACTGATGAGGCTAGCTTTATCGATGATCTTGGTGCTGATAGTTTAGATACAGTAGAATTAGTTATGGCATTTGAAGAAGAATTTGGAGCTGAAATTTCAGACAGCGAAGCAGAAAAAATTCTAACAGTTGGTGATGCTATAAAATTTGTTGAGAATAGCACATCTAAATAAGTTTTTTGTTAAAAGAAAAAAAAGGGGAGTTCTGATTGTTATTTCCTCCCCTTCGGGTGCGGGTAAAACTACTATAGCCAAAAAATTAGTTTCTAAAAAACTCAACATCGAACTTTCGGTATCCCTAACCACTAGAAAACCAAGATCTAATGAAATCAATAAAGTAGATTATCATTTTGTATCCAAGAAATTTTTTCAAACAAAGATTAAGCAAAAACACTTTCTAGAACATGCAAAAGTATTTGATAATTTTTATGGAACGTCCCAAAAAGAAATTACGAACAAGCTAAGCAAAGGCAAAAATATCCTATTGGATATTGATTGGCAAGGTGCAAGGCAGGTCAGAAAAAAAAAGGCAACTGATACCGTTAGTATATTTATTCTACCCCCATCCTTAAAGGTTTTGAAACAAAGATTAATGAAAAGAGAATCTAGCTTGGCATTTGTTAATAATAGAATGAGTAAAGCTAAAAAAGAAATAGCGCATTGGAATGAGTATGACTATGCAGTTGTTAATAAAGACTTAAAACAATGTTTAAAAGAAATTAAAAAAATTTTAGAAATACAAAAGCACAAATCATCTGGAAAAACTATTTTAAAATTTTAATCCTTTAACAGTTTTGTCAACTGATAAAAATTTTCTTTACTTATATTTTCCGCTCTCAAGTCAAAATACTGATCTAGCTTATTTTCTTCAATAACTCTTTCATCAAATAATTGCTTGATTTTATTTTTCAGTTTTTTCCTTCTATTAGCAAACAAAGTTTTAGATAAAAGCTCAAGTTTATGAATATTTTTATTATTTATAATAGTTTTTTTCAAAGGAACAAATTTAATCATAACCGAATCGACTTTTGGAACAGGAAAGAAGTCATTTTTATTTATGTCTAAAATTTTTGAACACTGAAAGAAGGCAGATACTATCAGAGATATTCGTCCATATTTTTTTGAATTTTCTTCTGAAAGAATTCTTTCCCCAACTTCCTTTTGAAACATTAAGATCATTTGATCAAACCATGGGTTAGTTATGTATTGATTAATCCATTTAAGAAGTAGTTTCAGAGAAATGTTATAGGGAAGGTTGGAAATTATAGTTACATTTTTTGAAAACACGGATGTTTCATCGAATTGTAATGCATCTTCATTAATTATCCAATGCTCCTTTTTAGCAAAAACATCATCCAATTTTTGAATTAAGCCCTTATCTATTTCAACAGCTAGATACTTTTTTGGATTAATTTTAACAATTTCTCTACTTAAAGCTCCATCGCCAGGACCAACCTCATAAACTATAGAATCTTTAGTGATGTTTGCAGATGTTATGATTTGATCAATAATAGTTTGGTTATTTAAAAAATTTTGACCAAATTTTTTTTTCATATTTTTTTATAGTGCTTTTCAAAAAACTTTAAAGCAGCAATAAAACTTTCAGGATTGGCTAGGTTTTTATTCCTTAAATTGCTAGCAGTACCATGATCAGGTGAAATTCTTAAAAAGGGAAGACCTAAAGTTATATTTATAGCATCAAATTTATGGATATATTTAAAGGTTGGAAGCACTTGGTCGTGGTAATGACCCACCAAACAATTGATTTTTTTTTTATTAACTTCATTAAATGCTACGTCCGGAACTAAAGGGCCAATTACCCTTATCTTGTTTTTAATTAGTTTTTTAATAGCAGGATTAATAACACTATTCTCTTCTGTGTTTTTTTCAAAATCCATACCGCTATGAGGGTTCAGACCCATTACTCCAATCATTGGTCTCTTGACACCAGGAATATTTTTGTAAAAATTATCTATATTAGTAATGTTGGTAATAATTTTTTTTTGGTTTAAATTTCTAGATACATCTTTAATCTTAATATGCGTTGTGTTTGGGCATACGGAAAAATTTTGATTATACAAAAGCATTGTTTCTTTACCTTTTTTATTAAATGCATCTGCAATATATTCTGTAAATCCAGCGTAATTCCCTGGCAAAAAACGCTTATTAAGCGGTAAGTTAATTAATCCATCTGCTTCTTTATTTTTTAGAAGTTTAAAGGCAAGCTCAAAGCATTTTTTTAAATAAACTTTTGTATTCGTACCTCTTTTAACATTCAAGAAATCTATTAATTTGTTATCTTTTTTAATATTATTACAGAGATCTTTTTGATCACCAACAAATAGATACTTGTTGTGTAGCTTTTTTTTAAAAAAGTTTTGAGATTTTTTTATAATTTCATAATTAATGCTAAGTGGATCAGAAGTTAAAATAAGAATGGTTTTTTTCATTTTATTATTTTAATTAACAGTTCTCTTTTTGCCTGCTCAAGGTGAGCTCTTGAATAGAAATCAAATTTTTTATTTTTTGCTCCTGCAGTCAATTTCTCTTTTTCTTTAATAGTGTCAGGATTGTTTGAATCCACATATCCTAATGCAGTTAATTTTTGTTCAATTTCATTAATATTAACATTTAGTTTCCAGCTATATTTTCTCGAAATTAATACATTCCAAGCATAGTCTATCTCACTTTTTTTTTTAATCTTATTAAAAATTCTTTTAGATTTAATTCCGTTATCGTTAAGTTTTTTTTTAAGATTAGTCAGTGCTTGGTTTGTTATTGCTTCTTTAATTTCAATTTTATTATTTATTATTTCAATTTCCTTAGAAGCCTGATCCACTAAACCTTGAAAAGCTGATTGTTGTAGTGTGTTTTTTTCTATTTCTTTAAAGTTATTTAAAGCCCTGATAATTAACATCTCATCTTTTAAATCAATGTTAGTAATAGAGATGTTGTTTACAGTTGCTAGTGTTATTATTTTTTCATTTGAATTGGCAGTCGTAGAGAAAAAAATAATAAAAATAAATAATATTTTTTTCATTTGCTTTGGTATTAATTTAAGAAACCAGATAAGTCAGGTGCAACAGGCGATCCAAATGGTTTTAACACAATAGAAAATGTCAAATTGTTGCTAGGCTTAAGTTCTTCATCCTGATAAAATATTTTTGATAAAGTCAGACCAATTTTCAGACAATCACTTTCATAATTTGTTTCAATAAAATTTCTTTCCGTAAAGTCTTCTTGTAAGTTTTTTCTTAACCCCATTGAAAAGCTTAGATTATCTTTAAATTCTCTTTGGTATTTCGTTTCGACATAATGTTTTGAGCCTATCTTGCTTTCCTCATAATAGCTTAATGATAAATTGTTATTATTGTTACTAAGTGTGGTGATAATTTCATTTTTTAAAAAAGTGTTAAAATTTTTGTTCAGTATGTAATTGTAATCAATATCAAATTGACCGCCGCTAAACTTCTCACTGCTTACTTTAAATGAAGCATTGCCAACATAGTCTGACTTTTTTTCTTGAAGGGAAGAGCTCTTTGGCATTTCTTTTAATCTACTTTTCTTTAAAATTTGACCCATTGAAAATCCCGCATCTAGATATACTTCATTTTTTAAATTTTTTTTATTTATGTTGTATTCAGCCCCGTATCCAACACTTGCTCCGGTTTCAATGTTTGTTGAACTGTTGGTTCTGTCCATTGAAAGAATATCCTGGTAATTTAATATTTTGTTTTGATCAGCAGCATTTTCCATTGAACCTGTGGTATATTTTGAAAATATAATGGGACTAATAGATTGTTCAGTTTTGTCGTTATATTTTACCAACGGGTAATTATTCTCCATAGCTAGTGTTAAATAGACATCATTATTCAAGTTTTCTTTAGCATTCTCAACATTGTCGTTATAAATATTAATATTTTTTATAGATGTCTTAAAAATACTGCCCATTCCTTGAATCGATTTTGTCTTTTTTAAATCGCTACTAGTAGAAATTTTATTAATTTGATGTGTTTGGTTGATATTTTCACCTAAATTCTTCGCTGAAAAATCATTGCTAAGGTTGATTGATTGATCAAATCTTCTAAAAAAATTATTGAAAGTTACGGATGGCAGGGTGTACTGATATTTTTTATTATGCTTTTCTTCGTTTAGATTTTCATAAACGTAAGCTTCTAGAGTTAGTTGCTTGCTATCCTCGTAGGAACGTAAAATTATATCATTTTGCAAAGCCGATATATCTTGCTTAATATTAGGAGTGTTTATTTGATGAACTTTTAAATAATTTTTTTGAGAAATTTTCTGAATATTCATTTCCAGATCGTTGGAAGCAAAAATCAGATCATCATAGCTACCCAAGAAATTAAAGAAAAAGTGGTTTCTTGACCCTGGTGTTCTTGCGATTGAAGACCCATCATCACTTTTTTTATTTAATTTTTTATAACCCTGAGAATAACTCGTATCTACATAAAGCTCACTATATTTATTTTTTTGTCTATACTCTCCTAAGAAAATAGAGTTTTCTTCTGTGTAATAAACTGGAGTAAAAGTAAAATCTTTGCTATTACCAATTTCTAAAAAATAAGGAGTCTTGAATGATCTTCCCAAATCTGTAAAATTTTTAATTGAAGGTGGCAAAAAACCACTCTTTCTTTTAACACTTGGATCTGGGTGTGAAAAATAGGGAGTGTAAAATACAGGAACGTTTCTAATATTGACGAGAACATTTTTGTGGTAAAGCATTTTTTTATTCTTATCGTGAGTTGTTTTAGATGAAGTAACGCTCCAGTCAGGACATTTTTCCAATATACTAGCACTCAAACCTTTATCAATTGCGCATGACGTGTAGGTATTTCTTTTTTTACCTGATTTGTCTTGGTTAATAATTAAAGTTCCCTTCTTTCCATCAATTTCAGCAGAAGCCCCTTCAAGTGAACTTTTATCGGCCATTTGACCTAAAAAATTTTCCCCAGAACCTTTTTGCAAGTCTTCATAGTATTCAAAAAGAGAAAATTTAAAATGGTCACCTGCATTATTAAAATAATTAACATTACCACTAGCTTTTATTTTTTTTAATTTTAAATCATAAAAAAACTCATTAGCTTCCAATCTGCTTCCTTTACCATCAAGATAAATAGACTTTTCAGAAGTTAATATTGTGAAATCTTTTTTATTATATATGATTTTATCAGAGTAGATTTCTTTACCAAGCTGATCCTTTGCATAAGCGTTCCCAGATGCAATTATTAAATTTTTATCATCTTCGTAAGTAATTTTTTTTCCTTGAATTTCATAAAGTGAATCTTCTCCATAAACAGGAAAAAAATTCATTAAAAATGAAAAAAAAAATACGAAAAATAATGAAATTGTTTTAGCGTTCATTGATCCTAATTAGATTTATTGTGCTAAGAATAATAATTAATCCCACGGGGGACCACACTGAAATTGCCAAGGGTAATTTGTTGCTTAAACCGAAGGATATAGACAGGTCATTTAAAAAATATATACAAACGCCTAAAATAGTACCAAAAAATAAATACATAAAAGTGTTATACTGTTTATTGGCACCCATTGTAAATGTGGTAGATACAAGAATCATTGCAAATAAATAAAAAGGAAGTGATAGGTATTTATGAAACTTTACCCTCAATTCTTCAGCAGAATAGCCCCTGGAATTTAGTGTTTTGATGGTTTTAAACATTTCCCAAAAAGAAACTGTATTAACATCAGTAAAATAGTTTTTTAAATCGTTAATATTAATTGACGAATCAAAACTCATTTCTACTAGAGAGGCATCATTATCTTTTTTGCTATCTGATAAAGATTTTTTTTCTTGTGTAACTTGAGTTTTGTTTAGTGACCACCTTTTTTGATTAATTGTAATTTTTTCACTGTCATATCTTTTAACAAAGTTGAATCCCTGATCTAAGTTGTAGATTGTAACATTGTTTAATATATTAAAATTATTCTTTTCAATCTTGTCAGCACGAATAATATTATATCCACTGGTTGTATTTTCCATGAACCAAAGACCCATCTTATTCATAACAATCAAATTATCATTAGAAGAATATATACGCTTTTCCTGTTCATAAAAATTTAAACTAGCAGATGAAATAGAAGTAAGAAAAAAAATTATAAATAGCCCACATATAAATGAAATTATAGACGGTATGAGAATAGGTAGAGTTTTGGAAATTCCTGCTAACAGCATGGTGTTTACTTCGTTATTTTTTTGAATCTTTACAAAAAACAATATTCCAGAAAATAAAAAAATAAATATAGAAAGTTCAATAATAGTAGTTGGTGTTTTTGCAAGCGTGAGTATTGTTGCCATCCAAATAACATTTTCTAATTTTTTATCTTTTAAATAAATAAGTTCACCAACAGAGTTAATCAAAAGAGATAAGGAAAAAAAAACTAAAAAAACTAACAGCAAGGAGAATATAAATTCTTTAGAAAAATAATAAATGAGTTTTGATGGGTATAAAGTATTCATTTAGCCAAAGGTTCGTTTTGAATAAATTTATGTAAGAAAAAATATATTATAATTCCCACACACATTGGAAATGAATATAAGAAATATTGAAAGAAAATATTAGAAGAGCTTAAGCTGATCAGTATTTCAAAAAAAATAATGAACAAAACACTTAGGGAAAATATTGAAAATCTTAATTTAACTAAATTAAATTTCTCATTATTTCCATATAAAATAAAGCAGCATAACAATGCAATAATTGGAATAAACAATGGTTTGAATATTCTTTTGTGAATTTCAAAGATAGTATTATTTTTTTCTTTTCTATTGTTTTTAAGCTCATTAAATAACCACAAAAGACTTCTTTCTTGAAGTTTGGGATAGGTGGTGAGATTGCTTTTGTATTTCGTAAAATCGTATAAAGTTTCTTCAAATTTAATTATTTGAATTTTTCCATTTTTATTTTTCTGATGAATAAAACCATCAATTAATTGTAGGTAATTTTTATTATCTACATTTAAAACTTTTCCTTGCTTGGCTATGATTGTCTTGTTGTTTTCAAATAAATACACCTTTTCCAAATTGCCTCGATTATCATTTTCACCGACATATACAGTTAAATTCCTGAAAGGGGAGTTGAAGTTATTTTTTTTTACCAAAGCATTAACAAATGTAAACTCTGAATTTGCCAATATATTTCTTGAAATTAACCCAGTCATTGGCGCTAAATAAATGTATAGAAAAAATGCCACAAATGTAGGCACTAATGATATTTTAAGAATTGTCCAAACTATTGTTTTTTTACTTACTCCCGATAGCCAGTAAATTTCCATTTCTTTATTATTTTGAAATTTAATGATGGATATAAAAAGACTAATTAAAAAGCTTATTAACATCATTTGAGAAACAATCTTAGGAAGCTGGTAAAGTATGTATGGAACATACACACTCATAGATAGCCCCATGTCTGTAATAAGATATAAAAATCTAGCCGATTGGGCGATCCAAATTAAGAAAGACAAAGTCGCCAAAACAAAAGCATACGATCTTAAAATTTCAGCAATAAAATAGTTGTTCAGCTTGTTTTTAAACATAAAATATGTAAATAGTAATTCTTTTTTAACTATTATATATGTTTAATATCTCATACAATTTAAATAAAAAGTCTCCAGCATGTGTAATTTTTGCTGATAAAAATCTTAAATTTTCTAATTATTTAAACTATTTTAGCAAGAATCAGTTAGATCAAATTTTTCAATTAAAAGAAACTTTCGTAAAAGATGGTCATGCCACAGGCGACCTTTGGGAAAAGGGTAAAAAACATAAAATTATCATATTTAAAATTAAGGATAAAACCAATGACTATGACGCCCAAAAAATTGGTGGCCTAGCATATTCAGCTTTAGCAAGTTTTAAAGAAGCGAATGTATTTTTTGAAGGATGTTCACTTGTAGAAAAAGCATCAAGTTCTTTTTCTTCTAATTTCTTTCTAGGTTTTTATTCTAAAAGCTACTCATTTAAAAATTACAAACTAAAAAAAGACATTGAAAAAAAAATACTAAAGTCGCTTTCAGTAGTTACTAAGAAAAAAGATCAAATCACAAAATCGATTAAGTACGCAAAAAATGTGTACGACGGTATTGAAGAAACTAGAAATTTAGTAACCTTGCCAGCAAACATTTTAAATCCTAAAAAATTTGTAGATGAAATCAATAAACTAAAAAAAACAGGGTTATCCATTGAGATTTTAGATGAAAAAAAAATGAAGTCCTTAGGTATGAATGCTCTTTTGGGAGTTGGCCAAGGTAGTACTAATAGTTCTTACTTGGCAATCATGAGATGGAATGGTGATAAATCATCGAAAGAAAAGCCAGTTGCGTTTGTTGGAAAAGGTGTTTGTTTTGACACTGGAGGAATTTCTTTAAAGCCTGCAAGATTCATGGAAGACATGAAATACGACATGGGTGGAGCTGGAACAGTCACAGGTTTAATGAAAACCTTAGCACTTAGAAAAGCCAAAGTTAACGTTGTGGGTGTAGTAGGCTTAGTTGAAAATATGGTCGATGGAAACGCACAAAGACCAGGCGATGTGGTGATCAGTTATGCAGGACAATCTATAGAAGTTTTAAACACAGATGCGGAAGGACGGCTAGTTTTGGCAGATGCTATCGCTTACACAGAAGATAGATTTAAACCAAAATTTATTATCAATCTTGCAACTTTGACAGGAGCTATAGTAGTAGCATTAGGAAATGAGTATGCTGGACTATTCTCAAATAACGACAAGCTAGCTCAACAAATTCACGACACAGGAATGAAAGACAACGAAAAAGCATGGAGATTTCCACTACATGAGAATTTTGATCGTTTGATGGATTCTAAAATCGCAGATCTACAAAATATTAATTATTCGGGAGGTGCTGGATCTATAACAGCAGCTCAATTCTTGCAAAGGTTTATCAGACACAAAACACCATGGGCTCACTTAGATATAGCGGGTATGGCATGGATTAAAAAAGATACAGAAATTACCCCAGAAGGCGCTACAGGTTATGGAGTAAAATTACTAAACAGACTAATCAAGGAGCATTACGAAAAATAATATGGAACAAACGTTATCATTAATTAAGCCGGACGCAGTAGAAAGAAATTTGATCGGAAAAATTGTAACTGTTTTTGAAGAAAACAATTTAACCATTAAAGAAATAAAAAAAATTCATGTAACTCTAGAATTTGCTCAAAAATTCTATGAGATGCATTCGGAAAGACCTTTCTTTAAAGACTTATGTAGTTACATTAGTTCAGGACCTTTAGTGGCTATCGTTTTAGAGGGAGATAATGCCATTCAAAAGAACAGAGACTTAATGGGAGCTACGAACCCAAGCGAAGCTCAAGAGGGAACTATCAGAAAAATGTTTGCAATATCAATTGATAAAAATTCTGTACACGGATCTGATTCTTCTGAAAGTTCTAAAAGAGAAATAGATCTTTTTTTCAAACAATAATTAGCAAATTTTATTAAGAGCGATGGGGTAAATTTGGTGTTCCACTTTTAATACTTTTTTAGAAAGAGTGGTTGCTGTATCTTTCTTAAGAATTTTAACTTTCTTTTGTAAAATTATTGTTCCAGAATCTAATTTAGAAGTCACATGGTGAACCGTGCATCCTGAGTATACATCTTTATTCTCGATAGCTCTAGCATGAGTTTTTAGGCCCTTGTATTTGGGTAGGAGCGAAGGATGTATATTGATAATTGGTATTTTGCATTTCTGTACAAATGTTTTAGATAAAATTCTCATAAAACCAGCCAAGCATATAACGTCAATATTTTCTCTACTGATTAAGAATAAGCTCTTCCGTTCAAATTCACTCATTTTTTTATCAATAGAATAAGACTTAATTTTTTTGGACTTAGAAAACAAAATGCCCTTGGTATCTTTTTTATTTGAAATAACTAGATGGATAGTAAATTTGGATGATTTAGTTTTTGAAAATTTATAAAGATTTTTTAAATTAGAACCTCTGCCTGATAAAAAAACAGCAATTTTTTTTTTAAAATTTGAGATTGCCATCAAAGGTAATGTTGGAGGAAGAGGAACCAGTGACAGTTCCAATTACATAAGGCTTGTAAGGAGATTTAAATACTTTGGTAATTTTTGCTATATTGTTAGTTTTGGCAAATACGACAAATCCAACACCACAATTAAAAGTCTTCAACATCTCATTTTGATCAACCCCTTGTTTACCAATCCAAGAAAAGATTTTTTTCACCTTAACTTTAGTAAGATCTATTTTGGCCGAAACATTTTTTGGCAACACTCTAGGAATATTTTCTGCTAGTCCACCGCCGGTAATATTGCAAGCTCCATTTATTAAATTTTGTTCAAATAGTTTTTGAATTTCTTTAGTATAAATTTTAGTAGGGGCTAGAAGGTCTTGGTATAGCTTTTTGTTTTTTGCGGTATAGGTTATTTTTTTTCTTTTAAAATTTTTCTAACCAATGAAAATCCATTCGAGTGGACACCAGAAGAGGGGATGGCAAGAATAGTATCCCCCTTTTTAATTTGCTGGCTTTTTAAAATTCTTTTTTTATCTGTAACACCCACAGAAAATCCAGCTAAATCAAAACCATCTTTGGAATAGATCCCAGGCATTTCTGCAGTCTCACCACCTGCTAAGTAGCATTTAGAAATTTCACATCCCTTGGCAATACCTTTTAAAATCGATTTGTATTTAGAGGGAACAACCTTACCAATAGCTATATAATCTAGAAAAAATAAAGGTTTGGCTCCTTGAACAATCAAGTCATTGACACACATAGCCACTAGGTCAATTCCAATCGTGTCATATTTTTTAGTGATATTAGCTAATTCCAATTTTGTCCCAACACCATCGGTAGCTGACACCAATACGGGGTTTTTTATTTTGTACTGAGAAAGATCAAATAAAGAGCCAAAACCACCTATATTTTTAAATGATTTAATAGTGCTACCTTTGATCTTTGTTTTGTTTGATAAATTTGAAATATATTTTACAAGTCTACTAGTAGTGTTGATATCAACACCACTTGTTTTGTAAGTAAATTTTTTTTTTGACATAATAAATATGACTAAATTTTATTTTATTAAAAGCTTCGCTAAAAGCATCAAAATTATTTTGTTGTTGTTATCTTTTCTATTCACTGCAACTTACAGTTATAGCGATGCTTATAGAGTTGAAAATGTAATTATTCAAGAAAGCTTTCAAAATACAAAAAATTTTAGACAAAATTTAATAAATAAGGGAATTATTAGTTCCTTCCAAACCCTCTCTAAAAGAATTTTATTAGAATCTCAATTTTGGAAAATCAAGAATATCGACTCAAAATTAGCCAAAGAGATGACCAAGACGGTTAGCCTGCAAGGAGAACGAAAAATAGATAACAATTACGAAATTAATTTGTCGGTTGTTTATGACAAAAACAAAGTTAAGAATTTTTTTAATTCAAGAAATATTGCTTATACAGAAACGATCAGTCAGCCCATTATGTTATTTCCCATTATTAAAGAGAATGACACGATCACTATTTGGGAGAATAATTTTTTTTCAGCAAATTGGGATAAATCTAAGTACTCCAGTTACTTTGTTTCCTTCTTAGTTCCAGAAGGCGATATTTTTGATCAAAAAAATTTAATACTAAATATGGATAACATTAGAGACATTGATGAAAGACAGATACTTCAAAAATATAACTTAAACAATTCACTTATAGTTCTAATAGACTTGGATACCCAAAAAAGTAACGTACAATATGAGCTTAATTTGTCTGGCGTTTCTTATTATAAAAAGATTAAAAAAGAGTTTAAAAATGATGGAAATAAAGAATCTCAGTTTTTAGAATTGATAGACGAAATTAAATATTCGGTAGAGAATTTATGGAAAAGTAAAAATACCGCTTTTTCAGATAGTGAGCTGTCACTAGAGTTTACTGCTCCACTCAAAAGCTTGAAACAATTGAACAAGTTAAGAAATGAATTGTTAGCCAATGCCTCTATTAAAAAAATTAATACCTTAGAAATTTCATCCAAAGTACTGAAAGGAAGAATATATTACACAGGCAGCCTTAAGAATCTCCAAGAAGGACTGGAAGACCAAAGTATTTTTTTAAAAGAAAATTTTAGCTCATGGGTCATTAGTTTCAATGGGTGAGCAGCAAATTTTTAATCTAAGCACGGAGGAATATTTCTTCGAAGAAGATTTTTGTATTTCACAGAGCAACCAAGATGTTTGTAATTATCTCAGAAAATGGCCCAATTGGGATGATAACATTATCAATATTTTTGGACCTAAAAAATCTGGAAAAACTTTTTTATTAACCGTGTTTGAGAGAAAAAATTCTTTTTTTAGAATTTCTGCAAACACATTAAATAAAGAAACTGTCTCTTCTGCTTTATCTCAAGACCGTCTAATTATTGAGGATGTCGAAGAGAACACGGATGAAGAACTCCTTTTTTTGTTGTTTAATGAATTTAAAAATAACAATAAATATTTAATATTTTCCTCCACACAAGACTCCTCTCGCATTTCTTTTCAATTACAGGATCTTTCCTCTCGTTTTAAATCAATGTTAAATTTAGAAATTTCCAATCCTTCAGACACGCTTCTTTGCTCTGTGTTAATGAAACAACTTTCAGAAAAACAAATTACCATCAAGAAAGAACTGATTACACACACTATCAAAAGAATAGAACGATCGTACGATTCTGTAAATAAATTTTCTGTTATGATTGATGAAGAAAGTCTAAAGAATAAAAAAAAATTGACCTAAAGTTAATTAATTTAGTTTTGTCTAAAATTTAAAAAGCTAGCGTATTTTTCTTAATTTTAATTTTTAGATTTTTTTTGACTAGCTGGTCAGTAATTTTATAAAATATTTTTTCTCTCCATTTGCTATTTTTTTTAAGGCCATCTTCCAGATAAGCAATAGTATCATTTTTATTAGATATTAATTGTTCTGAAATATTTTTATTCTTAGAGACTTCAGATCGAATGATATTAATCAGCTTAATAATATTGTCATTAGTAATTTTGTTATTATTTTTCTGTACCTTAATTTTTTTAAATTTGTTTATGAACATTTTCTTTTCTTGAAAAGTTAAATTCTTATTCTCTTTAATATCTTTGTGCTCTTTGTTTTTTATGATCGTTAAAATACCTGAGTCTGGGAAAATCCAATTTTTGGGTAGATTTTTTTTTTGTGCTAATTGCTCTCTTGTGTGCAGCAAGCTTTGAAAGCTTTTGTTGTTGATTGTCTTACTGTTCATTTTTTTTCTTATTAGGCTGCTAGTGATAGTTTCGCTTGCTTGGTCGATGATAGACATTTCTTCCTTAAAATAGGAAAAGTTTTTATTTTTTTTTAATTCTTTTGAAAAGAAAGCGTACAGGGGCTTTAAATATTTCACATCATTTTTTAAATATTCGATAGTTTTTTTATTTACAGGTCTTTTTAACCAATCACTATTTTGTAGTTGCTTATCCAAGCTTACTTTACAAATTTTTAATACAGCATTAGCGTAAGAAATAGGCTGTTCAAACCCGCAAAATTGGGCTGCTGTTTGTGTGTCAAATAAAGAGTTGAGGGGTAGTTGGAGGTGTTTAAAAATTTCTAAATCTTGCTGAGACCCATGCAATACCTTGGTAATTTTTTTATTATTTAACACTTTCGATAAAGCTTCTACCTTGATGTCGGTAAGGCAGTCGATTAGCCAAAACTTAGTTCCATCATAGACACTTATAAATGACAATTCTGAATAGTAGGTATTACGTCTGTCAAACTCAGTATCTATAAACAAAACTTTCTTCCTAGATGCTAGTTTGCAAAATTTTTCAAGATCTTGGTTGGATTGAATGATCATTAACTTTTAATTGATTGTTTTTTTTAATTATTAAATGTATTTATTTTTTGGAGATACATAGTGAATATTTATAGAACACACAATTGTAATGAAGTAAGAGCGTCGAATAGTGACGAAAAGGTTACTTTATCAGGCTGGATTCATAAAAAACGAGATCATGGAAATCTAGTATTTATAGACCTAAGAGATAATTACGGCATGACTCAATGTGTAGTTCAAAAGGACAGCTCTCATTTTGAAGAAATAGAAAAATTAAAATTAGAAACCGTTATTAAGATCACTGGCTCTTGTATTAAACGAGCAGCAGATGCGATCAATGCAGAGCTGGATACTGGAGAGATGGAAGTGGTAGTTGATTCTATGGAAGTACTAGGATCTTGTGGTGAACTTCCAATGCCCGTGTTTAGTGATCAAGAATATTCAGAAGATATAAGATTAAAATATCGTTTCTTGGATCTTAGAAGAAAAAAAATACATCAAAATATTATCCTTAGATCTAAAGTGATCTCTTTCATTAGAGATAAAATGAGTCAGCTTGGATTTTTAGAATTCCAAACACCTATTTTAACAGCTTCCAGTCCAGAAGGAGCGAGAGATTTTTTAGTTCCTAGCAGATTAAACCCAGGAAAATTTTACGCCTTACCGCAAGCACCACAACAATTTAAGCAATTAATCATGGTAGCGGGATTTGATAAATATTTTCAAATAGCTCCCTGTTTTAGAGATGAGGATGCTAGAGCGGATAGGAGTCCAGGCGAATTTTACCAATTAGATATTGAAATGTCTTTTGTGGAGCAGGAAGATATCTTTACTATTTTAGAAAAACTCATGAACGACGTGTTTTCGCAATTTTCTAAGAAAAAAGTTATTTCCAAAGTGTTTCCTAGAATTAGCTATGACGATGCATTGTTAAAGTACGGGACCGATAAGCCAGATCTTAGAAATCCATTAATGATTTATGACACTACCGATCTATTTCTTAGTGAGGAAGTTAAATTTGAAATCTTTAAAAAGTTAATCAAACAAGGCTCTTTAGTCAGAGCTATCAAAACGACTAAAACATCCGAACAACCAAGAAGTTTTTTTGATGGAATTGATAAGTGGGCTAAAGAACAGGGCGCATCAGGTTTGGCTTATCTTACTATTGAAAATAATAACAATGTTCTTTCTGGTAAAGGACCTATCGGAAAATTGTTTTCTGAAACAGCTATTAAAGAATTGATGAAACTTTGTGAAGCAGAAGTGGGAGACAGTATCTTTTTTGCCTGTGGAAAAAAATCAGAGGTAGAAAAATTATCAGCAATCGCAAGAGATAAAATTGCCAATGAGTTAAAACTAATAGATGAAAATACTTTTGCCTTTTGTTGGATTGTGGATTATCCGATGTTTGAACAAGATCCTGCTACTAATAAAATTGATTTCAGTCACAATCCTTTTTCCATGCCACAAGGAAAGATGGAAAATATTGATTTTAATAATCCTTTAAATATTAAAGCGTATCAATATGACATTGTTTGTAATGGTATCGAGCTATCCTCAGGCGCAATTCGAAATCACAAACCAGAACTGATGTACAAACTGTTTGGTATTGCTGGATATTCAAAAGACCAAGTAGATGATAAATTTAGCGGTATGATTAACGCTTTATCGTATGGTGCTCCACCCCATGGAGGGATTGCACCGGGATTAGATAGAATTGTTATGCTACTTGCAGATGAGAAAAATATTAGAGAAGTAACCATGTTCCCTATGAACCAAGGAGCTCAAGACTTAATGATGAATGCTCCTAGTGACGTAACTGATCAGCAATTGAAAGAGTTGAATCTAAAAAAGATTAAATAGCGTTTTTACTTTTAATATTAAGTCTAACGTTACTAAGATCTACTAGTTTTTCTTTATATTGATTTCTTACAAAGCCTTTACTAGTAATATTTTTTAAGACATCTAAAAACTTATCCTGTTCTGCATTTTCTTCTTCCGTGCCCATATCTGTTTTTTTGATAGAGGGTGTATGTGCTAAATCTTCTCTGTTTAGATAAGATATTGCTAACTCTCTAAAGATATAATCTAAAATAGAAGTCGCACTTAATATTCTATCGTTTCCAGCAATTTTTCCAGAAGGTTCAAATTTAGTATCGATGAATGCATCTACGTATTCTTCTAGAGGAACTCCGTATTGCAAGCCCAAAGATATAGCTATCGCGAAGTTGTTCATTAGTGATTTCACCAATTCACCCTCTTTATTAGTATCAATAAAAATCTCTCCGACTTTACCGTCGTCATACTCTCCAATGTGTAAATAAACTTTATGACCACCGATTTCAGATTTTTGAATATAGCCTTTTCTTCGGTCAGGCATTTTCTTTCTACCATTGAAAAACTTACTATCTTTTACAGCTGCAACCCCTTTAACTGGTGCAGGTTCTGATTGAGCTGCTGAATGTATTAAATCTTTGATGATCTCTTGTTTTTCAGCAGGGGTAGAAGTGTCTGAAGATAGTCCCTTTTTAATATCGCTTAAAGCTTTGGTTTTTCTCTTATTAAATTTGATGTCAATTAAGTCAAACTTCCCATCTTTTCTGTTCTCTAGATCTTTTAAGCTTTGGTTGGTTACTTCCTCTAGCTGGTGGGTAATTTTAAATAAACAAGTGTAGAAACTTTCTGCTAAGTATTTGCTCATATTTTATAAATTAGAATCAATTTGAATTTACAATGTTTGTATTTTAGATTGTGTGGTAAGTCTATTTAAATTAAAACAACTTAAGCTTGTATATGTTAATAAATTTTTTAAAATCAATTTTCACTTGGTGGAATACCCAAACAGTCGGAACATTTTTGTTTACACTTTTTTCTGGAAAGTTAGTCGGAGTAGATCAGTTTGGAAATAGATATCACAGAAACAAAGATGATTCTAAACGATGGGTTATTTATAATGGCGATATTGATTCGTCTAGAATACCTCCCGAGTGGCATTTGTGGATTCACAAAACTTCACTATCCACTCCTGATAAAATTAAATTCGAGAATCATGATTGGATGAAAGAACATCACCGTAATTACACTGGCTCAAAATTAGCCTATAGCCCATCTAAATCCAAAAAAGAAAAAAAAGATTCTTATAAAAAATGGCAACCAGAATCTTAGCCTATTTCTTTCTTTTTATTTTTCTATCTCCTATCTATGCGCTTGGTCAGGGTCTAAAAGATGTAAAAATATTAGATAGTAATGCCAATACAGCGAACATTGTTATTCTGGATAAAATTACTTCCAAAAAAAATACCCATACCATTCAAATCAATAAAAAATATAAGTTTTATTCTTTAGAGGTGTTAGTTAAAAGATGCGTCTTGGATAATAGTGATGGTTCTTTAAAAACTTCTGCTTTTGTGCAAATCCAAGATCCTAATAAAAAAAATAAAGACCAAGTATATATTTATAATGGATGGATGTTTTCTGGATTTCCATCGATCAATCCCATGGAACATGTTAATTATGATATTTGGATTGAGAGTTGTGTTTAATTAAGAATATCTGATTTCGCTAACCAGTTCGTATCAAATTTAGAGTTCACAAAATCATCATGCTGTAAGATTTTTTTATGAAGGCCAATGGTACTTTCTATTCCAGCTATCACAAATTCATCTAAAGCTCTTTTAGAAATAGCTATCGATTCTTCTCGGTTATTTCCGTGGCAAATTAATTTTGCAATTAAGCTATCGTAATAGGGTTGAACTTTTCCACCTTGGAAAATGCATCCATCTACTCTTGTTCCCAGACCAGAAGGTTGATGGTAGGTGGTAACCGTACCCGCACTAGGTTGAAAGTTTTTTTGATAATCCTCTGCATTAATCCTGCATTCGATGGCATGACCTGAAAATATAATATCTTCTTGTCTTAAACTTAGTTTTCCGGTGGAGGCAATTTCTATCTGTCTTTTAACAATATCTATGCCAGTTACCGCTTCGGTAACAGGATGCTCTACTTGTAATCTAGTATTCATTTCTAAGAAAAAGAACTCTCCATCTTCATAAATAAACTCCAAAGTACCTGCACCTTCATATCCAAGTTGGGAAATACTTTGGACACAGGTATTTAACAAATCTTCCCTCTGTTTGGCTGTAATGACAGGACTAGGGGACTCTTCGATTACTTTTTGGTGTCTTCTTTGAATAGTACAGTCCCTTTCTCCAAGATGTACCGTATTATCTTTTCCATCTGAAAGTATTTGAACTTCAATGTGTCTTGGGTTTTTGAAATATTTTTCAATAAACACCTCATCATTATTAAAAAACTTTTTGGCTTCATTTTTAGCAATTTGTAAATTTTCCAATAATTCAGAATCTTTTTCTACAATTTTCATTCCTTTTCCACCACCACCACCAGCAGCTTTGATCAGAACCGGGTATCCAATCTTATTAGCAATTTCTTTAGCCTCATTAATTTCGGAAACTCCTTTTTCAGAACCTTTAATGACTGGTAATCCTAATTCTTTAGCGATTTTTTTAGCTTGGATTTTATCACCCATCTTATTAATTAATGCAGAGCTGGGTCCAATAAATTTAATCTTATGATCTTCTAAAATTTTAACAAAATTATAATTTTCTGATAAAAATCCATAACCAGGGTGAATGGCATCAGCACCAGACAATTCAAAAGCAGAGATAAGAGCTTGTACGTTTAGATAGCTGTCTTGTGCTTTATGAGGCCCTACGCAAATACTTTCATCCGCCATTTGGACATGCATGGATTCACTATCGACATTGGAATGGACGGCAACGGACTTAATTCCTAATTCTTTACATGCACGAATAATTCTAACTGCTATCTCACCACGATTGGCGATTAAAATTTTTTTAATCATGAGTTATTTTATTTTTGCTAGAATTTGGTCGAATTCTATTGCTTCACCATCTTTGACACATACTTCTTTTAACTCACCATCTGAGGTTGCTTGAATGTGGTTCATGGTTTTCATGGCTTCAATAATTAAAATAGTAGTTCCTTTTTTAACTTTAGTTCCTACTGTAACAAATGGTTTTGCACCAGGTTCTGCTGCAAGGTAAGCAGTTCCGACCATAGGACTTTTGATTAAGTGAAGAGATGGATCTTCTACCGGTTCGTTGGCTGCAACGGTAGCTGTAGGAGCAGCCGCTAATGGTGCAGAGGCTGCGGCAGTTGCTTTTGTTTCTTTTCCAACTTTAATAGAAATGTCTCCATCTTTATAACTAAGACTCGTTAGTTTAAATTCTTCCAAGTACCCAGATAGGGTTTTAATTAAATCTTTATTTATTTTCATCTTTAATAATTCTTTCTATCGCATCAACGGCTAAAATATAACTATTCAATCCAAATCCGCAAATAATTCCATTCACCGATTTACTAATCATTGATTTGTGGCGAAATTCTTCTCTAGCAAACACATTGGAAATATGAACCTCAATTTTAGGAATGTTCAGCGTATTTAAGGCATCCAATATAGCAACCGAAGTATGAGTAAACGCAGCGGCGTTAATAATTAAACCATCCGCGCTTTCTGATATTTCTTGAATTTTTCCAACTAATTCTCCCTCAATATTAGATTGATAAAAATCTGCAGTTATTTTTTTTGGCTGACAGTGGCTATCCACTTCTTTTTTAATTTCGTCTAAAGTCAAATGTCCATAAATATCAGGCTCTCTTTTGCCTAATAAATTTAGATTTGGACCGTTGATAATTTGTATTTTTAAGGTCATATAGCTTGAAGATTAATTATAATAAAAACTATGGAAATACAATTAAATGGAAATGCATATCCATTAGACAAAGAATGCAATATTGATGATTTCTTGAGCAAGCTTTCTATTGATAAGACCAAAGTTGCAGTTGAACTGAACAAAAGCGTCGTTCCCAAAGACAAATACTCTGTTACCAAATTAGCTCATAAAGATGTTGTTGAAATAGTAACCTTTATAGGAGGAGGGTAAATGTCAGATATTTTTAAAATTGGTGAACGAACTTTTAATTCTCGCTTAATTGTAGGAACGGGAAAATATAAAGATTTACAAGAAACTGCAGATGCAGTGAAAGCGTCGGGTGCTGATATTGTGACAGTTGCGGTAAGAAGAGTTAATATCACCGACACGAAAGAACCTTTGTTAATGGATTTTATTGATCCTAAAAAAATTACATACCTTCCTAATACTGCAGGATGTTTTAATTCTGAAGATGCTTTGAGAACTTTAAGATTAGCCAAAGAAAGTGGAGGCTGGAATTTGGTAAAACTAGAGGTTTTAGGAGATGAAAAAACATTATACCCCAACATGAGAGAAACTTTAGTGGCAGCTGAAATATTAGTGAAAGAAGGTTTTGAAGTTATGGTCTATTGCTCGGATGATCCTATTGCATGCAAACAGTTAGAAGAAATTGGTGTGGCAGCCATTATGCCTTTAGGTTCTTTAATTGGATCCGGACAAGGAATTCCTAATAAATTAAATATAGAAATTATTAAAAAACAATCCAAGGTCCCAGTTATTGTCGATGCAGGAATTGGTACTGCATCTGATGCTGCAATTGCTATGGAACTAGGTTGTGATGGAGTGTTAGTAAACTCTGCAATAGCCAAAGCTCAAAATCCTATCCTGATGGCAACCTCCATGAAGAATGCTGTAATTGCTGGAAGACAATCCTATTTATCAGGCAGAATGGACAAAATTAATATTGCCTCACCATCTTCTCCAGTAAAAGGGAAAATTAACTAAAACTATCTTTTTCTCTTCTTAGTTTTTTTTTATATTAGTTTATTAATTTGAGCCAATATATATTTATTTTTATTTGGCTAATTTTTTTATTTGATTTTTGCTTTTATTTTTAGCCTTGGTTTTTTTTTTACACGTTTCTTTTTAAAAACAATCACAGGCCCATACTTATTTTTTTTAAGATCGCTGGGTAATGAAAATAATAAAATACTAATCACTAAAGATATAATTCCAAACCACTCGAAACCCTCTATTCGAGACACGATACTAGGAACAATAGGTAGTAAGACATACCAGGCACTTTTGTTAGAATCGTGAAGTCTTCTGATAGCTACTCCAAGATAGGGAAGTAAACTTCCTAAGGAAAAGGCATACATGATCCACATCAACACGTTGCTCATTTGGAAATAGAACATAGAAAAAGTTAAGAGAAAAATAATTGTGTAATAAAATAGTACAAAGAACCAGAATTCAGATCTAGTTGCTCTGCCTGAAAAGGTTGCATATTTCACGTAGGTATTTTTTATCGAATTAAAAAATTTCATATTTAAGGACTTGTTCTATTAAAGTTTAGAGTCGTAATTTTCAGGATTGTAATTTTTGTTATTACGTATCGTCATGACAGCGGAAATACCTATAACTAAAAAAACTGATGAAAAAATTATAACTAAGTTTTTCTTATCAAAGAAATCAAAAAAAGCACCCAATACCGTTAGTGTTATTAACAATGCAGACACAGTAATTTGATAACGCACAATATTTTTGTGTTTTTGTTTGATGTCAGTGCTCATTTCTATTTCTGCTCTTAAAAAATCTCGTATGGAAAAGAAATCGGTCAAAATATTATCTTCATTTACCACAGGCATATGACGAATATTTTTATTTTTCATTATTGCAATAATTGAATCAATGCTGTCATTTAATTTAGCGGCAATGATTTCACTTGTCATGATTTCCTTAGCGGTAGTTAAATCAGCATCCTTTGCCTCTACCACCAGTTTAGTTACTATATCTCTCTCCGAGACAATTCCCACTAGCTTGTTTGCATTATCAACAATAGGTACTGCACCAATACTTCGCTCTTTTAATGCTGTAGCAATTTCGCTAATAGGTGTGTCCGGCTGGAAATAAAAATTTTCTTTATTATCTTTTAATTTCCTAAGATCTAATATTTTCATAAAATATTTTAATTTATATTTGTATAATTCTAAGACAAATGTAATGTTTATTTTAGACCATGAAAAGTAAATTTGTCATTGAAACCGGAAATACTTCTTGGTGGAAAAATGTCAAATATCGGAGAAAAGCTGCTGAAACTATCCGTAACTACCGAAAATTAGGTTATAAGTTAAAAAAAATGAAGACTTACCGGCTTAGTGGCCCCAATACCCTCATTTATTCAGATTATGAAGTTAGATTAAGTTGTCTTGATTAAGAAAGATCTAGACCAAAATGAACAATGCTAAAAATCTTAAGATGTTTAAAAGCTTTCCACATTCTACCTTACTAGTTTTGTTATCTTTACTATTCTTCAGACAATTCTGATAGTTGTGTTTTTCATATTTAAGAAAAAAAATAAAAATGGCTGATAAAATAGAACTAGATACCGGAACAGAATTGCCCAGCTCCTTTGTATTAACCGAAGAGTTCAAAAGCATCTTTAATACGATTGAAAACACCAAATCTAATTTATTTATTACCGGAAAAGCAGGATGTGGAAAATCTACTTTGCTTGAATATTTTAGACAGAACACGAAAAGACCTCATGCCATTGTAGCTCCTACGGGTTTGACTGCAATTAAAGCAAAAGGCATGACGATCCATAAGCTTTTTAAATTACCACCTACTTTTATTAGAAAAGAAGATGTCAGATTCTTAAAAGATAAAGCTTTGTTGAAAAAAATGGAAGTGTTGCTGATTGATGAGTGCTCTATGATGCGAGCGGATATTCTAGATGCGATTGATGAATCATTGCGAAAGAATAGAGGAAACCAAAAAGTGTTTGGTGGCGTTCAAGTAGTGATGTTTGGAGATTTGTTACAGCTTTCACCCATCGTTAATCAAAATTTAGAAGGGGATGTGATGAGAAGCATTTACCCTGATGGAAGTTATTTTTTCAACTCACAGGTTTTTTATCAATCTAATTTTCAAATTAATGAATTAACTAAAATATTTAGACAATCCGATAAATCATTTATTGATTTATTAAATAAATTCAGAATAGCCAAAGTCAACGATCAAGATTTAGCAGACATTAATCAAAGATATCAAGGACCTGGTTTTAAAGTACCGAATGGCGTTATTCTACTTTCCACCACGAATGCCAAAGTAGATAAAATTAATAATTCGAAATTAGCAGAATTAGATTCTAAGCATTTTGAATATGCAGGATCTATCAAGGGAGATTTTAAAGAAAAAGACTGTCCATCACCAGAAACATTAAAGTTAAAAGTAGGAGCACAGGTTATGTTAACTCAAAACGATGTTGGCAATGAGCCTAGACGATGGTCGAATGGAACCCTTGCAATCATTCATGAATTAAAGCCCAATTCCATTAGTATTAAAATTAAGGATGAAATTTTTGTATTAGGAAAAAGTAGATGGGATAAAATTCAATTCACTGTTGCTGAGGATACGATTAACCGCAAAGTAGTAGCAACCTTTTCCCAGTATCCTTTAAAATTAGCTTGGGCTTCTACTATCCATAAGTCCCAAGGGCAGACTTTTGAAAAAGTAGCCATCGATTTAGATAGAGGTGCTTTTGCTCATGGACAAACCTATGTTGCATTATCTAGAGCCAAATCCATGGAAGGTATTTATCTGATAAGAAAAATTGCTTATAAAGATCTTATCTTTGATGAAAAGGTTTTTGATTTTTTAGGTCAAGACTTTGAAGCTAAAAATAAAGAACAAGTTACTAAAAAAAATGAACCATCAGAATACGCATCAAGTCTACCTTATGATGAAGACTACAACCAAGATTCTTAAAGTAAAATGAAAGACAAAATATTCATAAAGATAGTCATTGGAGTGGTGATGTTTGTGATAGGTTTTGGAGGAAGCTATTTATACAAAACTAAATTCAGCGACACTTCTCTAAAAAACTTAAAGCAAAGCATTAGCAAATAAGCATGACTAATTTAGACATTTCTCACACGGATTATGCTAAGCAGCTCATCCAAAGCTTAGAGCAGGACCGAACCTTTAATATTGAGCTGAAAGAAGCATCTAATGTGTTTTTAGAAAAGTCGGTAGAAACGTATTACGATTTTTATGAAAAAGGTAAACGAGGTAGTTTCTTTAATTGTTTGATCTTTTATTTTCCAGAACCTAGACAATCAGATGTGGGTTTATTTATTGAAGATACACGAGGCTTATATATCAAAGCAGATCATAAGGTGATTGCCACGGAAGATAATAAGTCTTGTGCTATGATGCGTTCTTTCATTCCGCATAATTCTAAGTCTTTTTCCACAAAGGAAATACAAAATATCAAAGATATTTATTTAAAAGCTATTTATAAAACTGCTGAACAAGTATTTCATTTAGAAAATAAAAAAAACTAACAAGTAGAGGGGCACTTTGTTGTTAAGCGCCCCTATAATATTATTTACTAGCTTTTAAACATCTCCAAAGCCTTATTTAACAATTCTTCAGATTTTGCATGCTCTCCAGCATCGTGAGCTTTCATACCTGCGTCACGCATTTTTTGCGCTTCTTCAATTTTAGTATCCAAGTTTTTAGCCATCATTGGACACGAACCAGCGTATGCTGAGCCTGTAAAAAGAACTAAGATTGATACAATTAAAAATTTTTTCATGTTTTCCTTTCAGTTAATTTTTTTTAAATACCATAGATGATAAGATTAAAGTCGCTCACAATTGTCACGGAGCTTAATCGGGAACGACTCTTCGGTAATAATTACCAGAAGAGCCCCCTTTAAAATGACCTTTCGGTCGAATTCATTTAGAAAAATGAATTCTTTTTTAGTCTACTTAATAAAAGTTTAATTTACTTAAACCTTCAAGTTTCAGGCGGTGACATATATAGTCCTCCTCCAACAATTACCCTCTGCGCATTTAAAGAATAAGTCAAATTGACGAATTAAAAACCAAAACAAATTATATCGTAGCAAAACCAAGTAGTTATTTGCTTAGTTGGTTAAAATAAAATTAATAGGATTTCTTAAGCATTACATACCAAGGGTTTTTTTTTAATTGTAAAAATTTAATATTTTTGTCTTTGTTTTCAATGCTTTAGATTTCTTTAATGTAGTGATTGAAAGGCGTATAATTTTAGAAATTTTTTTTACAAAACTCATTTTCTTAAAATACTAACTTTTTTTATTTAAGTAGTAGTCTGGTTGTTACAATGAACTTAGAAAGAGCTATCGAAATTGCCCAAGAAGCTCATAAGGGAGTAAAGGACAGAGGGGGCCATGATTACATTAACCATCCCATAAGAGTCATGCATGCCATGAGTAATGATCAGGAAAAAATAGTAGCGATCCTTCATGATGTAGTAGAAGATTCAGATTGGACCTTTGAACGGTTAAAGGAAGAAGGTTTTGAAGATTCTGTGATTGAAAGCTTACGTTGTGTAACCAAATATTCAGAAGAAGAAGACTATCAAGAATTCATCAAGAGAGCTGCTACCAATAAGATTGCTACCAAAGTAAAAATGGCAGATATCGAAGACAACCTAGATTTAAGTAGACTAGGTACCTTAACCGAAAAGGATCTCACCCGAATAGAAAAGTACAAAAAAGCTTTAAAGTATTTAAAAGCCTTATAATTCCATCTATCCACAACTTTTCCTTTTAAATCAAACTTGAAACGTGGTTCTTGAGACCGTACAATATTAGGGATAAATTATGAGAGGTAGTTGGTTAGCATATTGTATGAGTAGTAACGATTGTTCTTCGTTAGAATGGATTGCACCTATAACTTATTTTCTACTAACCCTTGCTTCAATTTATTTTGCAAGAAAAGAGTACTTAACAAAAATCAAACCTGTAGGATTTATTCCTCGTAATATAGTCATGATGGTATTTTATATTTCAGTTCCGATTGGTTTTTTCACTATAGGAGTTGTAAGTTTAGTAGTTTTTTAGCGTGAAAAATAATCCAGATATAAATCGTAATCATGAGAAGTATAAGAGCGTGAGCCCAGACGATTTATCCTTAGCATATAAGTCGTTTTGCACGGACTCACAGAAGTAATGGTACTTATGGAAGGAACTTTAGTCTACAGAAAAAATAATCTTTGCATTCACAGTATTCCAATACTCATAATTCTGGGATAGAATTTAGGGATGAGAAGTATTTTATTGGCGTTAGTTTTGAGTTTGTTGTTGAATGGAAATGTAACTGCAGAACAATTAAGCAAATCTCCTTTTATACCAGATGATGTTTATGATCAATTCAGTCAATTGTCTAAAGAGCATAAAATTAAATTTTGTGGCTTTAAAAATTACAAACCAAAAAATAACATAATTAACAAAGATCTCCCTCCAAGAATTTATGGTTACAATTCAAGAATGGATAATGATAAAAATGTAGAAGGTATTTATGCTAGAGATGTTTTTAGAGCATACTCGCATGCTATTAATTTTGTGATGGTAAATGAAAATGATGAAATAAAAGAAATTCTTTTTAATAAACTTTATATATGGGCAAAAAATAAGGCTCTTACTAAAACAAAACAATGTTACAGGAATTCAGCTAAAAATTCTATATTGGAAGAATGCGAAGGAGAATGGAGTGATCCTGAGGGACAAGATTTAGCGCCGATTAAAGACGCAACAGTTACTTTGGAAATAATTATGGGATTAAATTATATCTACAATCTTAATTTTGCTGATTACAAGATTAACGATTCTAGACATAAAGATATTAATGCGTGGTTTAAACCTTTTTACAAAAGAATAAAGCGAGCTAATAAATTTTATTGGGGAAATTCTGCTGGTTGGTATTTTCCAAATATAGCATTAAGACATAATAGTAATAAAAAATATAAAAGTTTAGTGAAGAAACTGGTAAAAGGTGCTGATAAATGGATTTTAGAGGATGGAAGCATTAGGGATAGAACTACTCGTGGAGATAGAGCATTATGGTACCATCATACAGGTCTAGGCGAGGCATTCATGATACTAGAAATTGCTAACGCTGCTAAAGTGAAATTACCTAAAAATTTTGAAAAAAAATTAATTAAAGCTGTGGAGTTATTCCACGACTCATTTTTAGATAATTCAAAAATTGAGCCTTGGGCAAAGAAACGGCATAATTCGCAAGCTAGCAATAGAGTTCAAAAATTTACTCTTAACTTAGATAGCATTTCATTTAATGGTTCATGGTTTCATATTATGCAGTATAGATACCCAGAACATAGAACTTCAAGGTTTTTAAATAGTCATATGTCAAATCGTTCACAATCTCTTAAAGGTGATGAGGTTACTGGAATTGGGATGGGCTGTGTATACAACGCATTAGCAAATCAATGAAAAAACTTTTAGAGATCGTGGTTTCAAAAGATTAAATGGTTTTACTTTGGTCCATTTCATTTTTAGTAGTCTTAATTTTTTTAAGTAATTTTTTAACAAATTATTTAAAAAGTCTTGACATAGAAAATGATCACAACAGCCCAGATGCTTTTTGGAAATTTACCTATGATCATTATGATAAAAATGAATTTAATAAATCTATTACAAAAGTAAAAGATTCTGATTCAGTAGAAAAGCAAAAAATATTTAAAGACAGATTGATTATATTATATTGGCTGCTTACAATTTCGATTTTTGTAACTGTTATTTATATTTTAACTTTAGTTTTAAAAATGATATTATTATAATCAAGAAATCGTAGCTAATTAATCTTCTCATTACGTTATGTATATAATTATAGCCTATCCATCCGTTCCATTGCCCGAGATTCTAGGGTAGAATTCTGGTTATGAAAAAGCTTTTAGGGATCATGGTTCTGGGTTTGTTGTTAAGTGGGAACGCTTATGCAGAAATTAACTGGCAGAAAAGAAATTTGTGCGAAAAATCTGAATACAAAGATTTATGTTCTATAATTTTAGATAAAAAATTAGTTGGTGTAAATACAATAGCAAATTTTAAATTTGAAAAAGGAAAAATTATTGCACTAATAATTGTTAAAAAAAGGGAAAATATGAGTTTGCTTCAAGATCCAGATCCAAGTTATGTAGCAAAATATACAGGTGAATATCTTGTTTATAAAAATGCAGATGGGATATTTATCACAGAATTTGCACCTTCCTCTCCTATGGAAAATTTAATATGTGATAATTCGAATAAATGTATTAATGCCAACTCAATAAGATCTTAACATGAAAAAACTAATTTGCATCATGGTTCTGGGTTTATGACACTTGAGATTATTATTATTTCATTAACTATCGTCTTTGCAGTTTATTTTTTATTTAGACCTACCTCTAAAAAAGAAAAAGACAGGTTTGAAGATAAAGATAACTGGAGGGGTGGGTTTTAAATGAAAAAAATCCTAACGTTCCCAATTCTCGGTAGAGTGGATTAGAAAATGTATGAAATAGCTGCAAATTTAATATTATTGGTTCATTTTATATTTATTCTCTTTGTTGTATTTGGTGCCTTATTATTTTTTGCTTCAGCAAAGATTATTTTGATACATACGCCTGCTTTTATTTGGGGGTGCTATATCGAATTCACTAATTCTATATGTCCTCTGACTTATCTTGAAAATTGGTTTTTACATAAAGCTAATCTAACAACATATTCTGTAGGTTTTATTCAAAATTACTTAGTGCCGATTGTTTATCCGGTGAGTCTTACGAAAGATTTACAAACATACCTAGGAATAGCCCTAATAGTCATAAATGTAGTTTTTTATGCCTTTATATTTAATAAATTGAAAAAAAATTTTAAATGAAAAAGATTTTAGGTATAGCGTTTCTGGTTTTGTTGTTGTGCTAGAATGCTTATGCAAAAATTGATTGAAAATACATCAAAAACGATACATCTTTAGATTTAAGGTAAGCAAACGACGAAATTTAACATCGATATCTTCTTTAATATTTTAGCAAAACATGACCGCTCTACTATTGTATTCAATTAACCTTAATTTGGTTTAATTAATGCGATATTTAAAGCTTATTAAGCCTTTTTTGTTTTAGGGACGATCTTTGTGTGATTGGAGTTTTTGTTTTTTTTATTACAACATTCTTTTAAAACTTTAACTGCAGCCATACCACCTAAAAAAGTTAAACCGAGTACCTTAAGCCCAATTAAAGTTTTAATTATCATTATTATTAATTATCACAGATTTTTTATTCAAGAAATAGTTTTAAACTTAATCAATCCAAGAAGTGAGACACTATTGCAAAAAAAATAAATGCAATTATCTTTAAAATACAACTAAGAGCATATATCTAGATCGTCATGACAAATAAATATCTTATTTTTGGAGCAACAGGTTCCATTGGTTCCAGTTTAGCTAAAATGCTTAAGCAATCTGATTTTGATATTCATCTTGTCGCCAGACAAGAAGATTTGGTATCACAACTTGCTAATGAATTAGGTTGTAGTTTCACCGTAGCTGATGTTTTAGAAGAAAATTTTATTGAAAAGGTAAAAGCTGATGCGCCTGATATCAAAGGGCTAGCTTATTGCGTAGGTTCTATAGATTTAAAGCCACTTAAAATGGTTAAAGAACAGGATTTACAAAAATGTATGAAGCTTAATCTGTACTCTGCGGTGGAAATTATAAAAGCTTATCATGATAGTTTAAAACAAAACAAAGGTTCAATTGTATTATTTTCAACAGTTGCTGCTCAAAGAGGATTTACAAATCATGCAATTATCGCTTCTGCTAAAGCTGCCGTGGAAGGATTAACAGTTTCTCTAGCGTCTGAATTTGCACCTGATATTCGTGTCAATTGTATTGCACCCAGCTTAAGCTACTCAAAAATTGCCGAACCTATGCTTAAAAATAAACCTTTAGCGGATGGTATCGCAAAAGCTCACCCACTTAAAAGATTGGGTGAGGGAAAAGATTCAGCAGCCTTAGCTAAATTTTTACTGAGTGAAGAAAGTTCTTGGATGACGGGACAAATTATTGGTGTCGACGGCGGACGATCTAAGCTTTCTTAAATATATAAATTCAATTTAAAAAATTAATATTCTTTACTAATTTGTTTTTTTTAAATTTGTTTGTTGTTCTTCGTTAGGATCTAATTTGTTGTTTAAAATATTTGCATATGAATGATTAACATCTCTATGACCCGCTTCATCTTCTCTAACTCTTACGACCACATCTCTTAAAGTCGCGTGAAGTGGAAGGCTATAGTAATCAATGGCAATTTTAGGAGCAGGTTCATTTTTCATTTTACCGCTATCAAGTTCGTCTAAGAACTCAGTATAACTATAAACTGCTTCTTCTTCAAAATAACCAACAATTCGGTGCGCCGTTCTTTTTGAAATAATATAAATAAATAAATACATTAGAATAAAAATGAATTGCGCTATTAAAATGATAACTCGTTCCATGGCCGTTGGTTTTGCAATGTTGACGAAAATCATTAGATGCATTCTTTCATTTTCAGCTTCATCTAAAAGGGTCTTAATCCAACCCTTATCATCTTCAATTTTTCTAATGGACTTTAAATGCGTTAACATTCCAGCTATCATACCAGGAACTGCTGCCACTGTTTCCAGTACCACAGCACGATGCCCATATTTTTTTTTAAAGAAGGTATCTGCAACAAACCTTAAAAATTTGGTAAATCCAAATGCAATACGATCACTAATATTTTCAGGTTTATGGTGACTGTCTAATTTCATAAAATTTATATAGTAAATCTTAATAAATTTTCTTCTGCAATTTTATCATCTATGCTCTTTGCCATCATTGGGCATGAACCTGCATAAGCAGAACTTGTGAAAAGTACTAAGAATAATGTAATTACTATTTTTTTCATTAATAACCAAATAATAGGAAAATAATTAGTTTTTACTATAACCAATATTGTCACTTTGCATGTGCAAAATGACCCAACTATTTCTTGTATAAATTTACTGTGCGCATAAAGCCTATAATCATTTAATAAAAATCCTGTATTATGATTATTATTAATGATTGAAATTTATGATTGAAAAATTTAATGGAATTTTTTATTTAGTATTATTTGTAGTACATTTCTTAGGTGTTGGAGCTTATGCTTATCAACTGATTATTGGAAACCAAAAATTTAGAGATAAATTTCAAATAAATGAAACTGCTACAGCAACCCTGAGAATGATTGGCGCTATGTTTTTAGGTACTTTCCTGATGGCAATGTATATCATGTTTGTAAGACCCAATGGCGTTCAGGATACATGGGCATTTTTCAATTTAGTTTTTGTTCAAAATTTGTGCATTTTTATTGTTAATACTTATTCGATTAAGATTGATAAGACCGGTGTAAAATCACCATCAAATGAAGCTGTAGTTGCACCATTAATCTTTACAATCATTAGTGCAGTTCTCTGTTATGGGTTGGCTGATAAAATTTATATTTACTAAACTTTTGAAGGCAATGATAAGAATGAAACATATACTATACAAAGTAATTGTGATTACCTTGTTTGCTTCATCAATATCTTATGCTGAGTTAATAGAACCTAATGATGGAATTGAACCTTCTCAAGTTATCAAAATTCAATTGAGAAGTTTAAAGCAGAACAATAAACCTAATAAAGACAATGGGATTGAACAGACCTGGAAATTTGCCCATCCAAACAATCAAAAATACACAGGTCCTTTAGACCGATTTAAAACTATGATTAAAGGAAAGTCTTACGAAATGTTGCTCAACCATTTAGACCATAATATTACAATGGTTCAATCTAATGATTTAATAGTGAATTTTGAAGTAACGGTTCTTGATAAAAACAAAACCTACTATAAATTTAATTGGACAGTTGAAAAATATAGAGAAGAGGGACCACTTAAAGACTGCTGGTTAACTACTATAGTGTCAGCTCCAAAATCTCTAGGATCATCAATTTAAATAATCCCCATTTAAAAGCCCATCTAAAATCCTATCTTCAACAGCCCAATAAATTTCCAATACCTACACAAAACCTACACAAAACCTACACAAAACCTACACAGATTGTTCTCTGGGATCTCTCTGGACTTCTAAAAGATGCGCAACTCATCGTCTTAACGTTAGCTTTTTTTAAAATATAAAAGTCATAAATCGCGACACTTAAAATAGTCAACGTTGATATCCAAGCGGCGGTGTTCATTTTTTATTTTTCTCTCTTCTCCATAATATATAAAATAATAATATGAGAGCTGGCTGTAAGATTACAAAAATAACAATATTAGCCAATTCATAGCCCATCCCTGTTACATCACCTATAACCTCAAGAACCCAGACACACCAGTTGAAAAAATCATGAATCATGGAGGTTATTTTTTCATATAAAGTATTTTAATGAGTTTCCAATAGCTGACAATATTAGTATCACAGTAGTAACCTTTGCTGTAGTAGCCCAGCTATAAAGCTCGCCTGCTTTAATTTTTTTAGCTTTATAAATATCTGCAGAATTAAACACTCCCATGACTGCAAGTACATTCCAAATAATAAGCAAAATATAAATTAACAAAATAATTATTTTATTGGGCAAAAACAAAGTGGTTAAAATGTTAAAAAAAATATTTCCAAAAATAAAAAAACCCCAAAAAGAAGCGGCTAAACTTTTATTACCATGCCAGAAATTTTTAAACGTGTGTTTGCGATTAATTTTTCCTAGATTAAAAGTATTTTTTTTTAATCTCATTTTTAGACTCCGTTTTCTTTTATTTTTAAACAATCCCACTAGAGGAATTGCAAAAACTAATGCAAAACCCATAATACCGTAAATAAAATTAGTCCTTGTTTCCTTATCTCGTATTTGTTTAATTTCTTTACTGGTGAATTTGCACTCTCTTTCAGGCAAAACTATATGAAAATATTCAGATTGTGAATTAACCCAACGCGAATGAACTTTACCTTCATAGCATTCAAGATTTTTTACCATACCACCTTTGTGTTCGGCACTAGCCACTGCACCAAATAAACAACTTAGAACGATGATGCAAATTAGTTTTTTCATTTATTAATGGCCCGTACAATTCCATTGCATATTTTTAGATCACCACCAATATAGTTATTCATCATATATATCCCTGTTTTAGCAAAAGATTCGTTTCCATCTTTTTCTAGATACTTCATCATATTATCTATGTCAGTCTTAAGACTCTTTGCTGTAACCTCTTCAGTCCAATTCATTTTTTTCATTAAGATTTTTGCAGCAAAATTAAACGTTATTCGAAACGCTTTTAAAAGATTTTCTGGATTAGAAGAGTCTTTAGTTATTGAAGTAGCATATATATATGCTGCGGAGCATCTTTTTAAAACGTAGGTAAAAGTTATAGGATCACTAGCGTAATTATCATTTTCTTGAATATATTTTTTTAAAGCTATCATTGATTGAGAATAAGCATTCCCACCCAACAACAAACCCAGAACCACGATCAAAGAGAAGAGTTTTTTCATTTCCAATTACTATCGCATCCTATCATCCAAGCATTAGTTGGATACTTTCTTAGCATTTCTGCAGTATTAGAATATTCGTCTATAAAATCCTGACAATCATCTACTTCTTTAGCTTTAAATTTTCCACCTAAATAAAATTTGTATTTACTAGGTCCCCCTTCCATACATGGATCTCCTGTTCTTCCAAGGTCAGGGTTATTCAAAACTCCTTCCTGATAATTGCACAAATATGCTTTTACATCTTTCTTAAAAAAAGCATAAGCATTCCCACTCAACAACAGTGCTAATACCAATCCCAACACAATCCTCTTCATCTTCGAATTCTACTCCAGAATCATGGGCAATGGAACGGGGTGATAAGCTAGGAAATACTGTAATCTCTGATAAATTATATGAGTGAGAAAGATATCAGAATCAAAAAGTTGGAAAGAATTAAACAATCATTTAGCTTCTCTAACTACCTCGCAAAAATCTAAAGCAGGTGGAGATATATTTGAACACGTTTGTAAGTATTATTTACAAACAGCACCTCACTACCAGTCCAAGCTAAAAAAGGTTTGGCTCTTAAAAGAAATTAAAGAAGATTTAAAAAGAAAACTTAATCTCCCCGATACCGATGAAGGTATCGATTTAATTGCAGAGACTTATGATAAAAAATATTGGGCGATCCAATCTAAATACAGATCCAATCCTAAAGACACCCTTACGATTAAAGGGGATCTAGCAACCTTTGCTAATTTAGCTTTTAACAACTGTAAACACATAAGTCATGGTTTAGTTCTAACGACTTCTGATAAACCACCACTTAAAACCAAACTATTAAGGGGAGTTGGTTTTGAAACGTTAGAAAGCTTTGTTGGTTTAGATGATAATGATGGTGAAGGTTGGAAAGCTATTACTGCTAAAGCCAAAGGTAAAACCATTAAACCAAAAGCCCTAACTCCAAGACCCCATCAAGCAGAAGCTATTAAAAAGAGTTTCGAACACTTTAAAAACAATGAACGTGGCAAAATGATTATGCCCTGTGGTACGGGTAAAAGTTTAGCTGCATTTTGGATTGCAAGAAAAGTAAATGCTAAATCTATTTTAATTGCTGTTCCTTCATTAGCGCTTCTTCAACAAACGTTAAAAGTATGGACTAGAGAATATTTAATAGCAGGTGTTAGACCTGATTGGTTATGCGTTTGTAGTGATCAAACGGTAAGTGATGATCAAGATGATTTTGTCAGCAACATTTATGATTTAGGAATCGATGTCACTACGGACAAGAATGATATTAAAAAGTTTCTTCAAAAAAAGAACAGTAACTTAAAGATAGTATTTACCACCTATCAATCAGGAAAAGTCACCGCTCAAGGAGCTAAAGGATTTAAGTTTGATCTTGGAATTATGGATGAGGCTCATAAAACAGTAGGGCATGGTGAAAAAGCAATGGCTCATTTAATTCATCAAAAGAACATCAAGATTAAGAACCGTTTGTTTATGACGGCAACCGAGAGATTATTTAGAGGCGATAAAGATGAATACTTATCCATGGATGATCCAAGAGATTATGGAGAGATCATCTATCAATTAAGCTTTAAAGCTGCGATCGAAATGAAGCCACCTATCATTTCAGATTATAAGATTATTACTTTCGGGATCACGGCTCCTGAAATTGAAGCGGTTTATAGTAGTAATAAATTCATCCAAGTTAAAAAAGAAATCGATAATATTACTGCCAGAGAATTTGCAATAGCCATAGCTCTTCGAAAGGCAATAAAGAAACTTAAAATAAGTAATGCTATTTCTTTTCACAGCTCCATCAAAAGAGCCAATAACTTTAAAAAACAACAAGAGCTTATCTCTAAAGTTTATAAACAATACGGAAAAATCAAAACATTCCACGTAAGTGGTGCAATGGCAACCAGCCAACGTACATCACAAATGAGAGAGTTTGCGGAAGGCAAAGGTTTAATGACCAATGCTAGATGTTTAACGGAAGGGGTGGATTTACCAGCGATCGATTGTGTTGTGTTCACGGATCCCAAAAGATCCAAAGTAGATATAGTGCAAGCGGCAGGAAGAGCTTTGCGATTATCTAAAAGTAAAAAGTTTGGTTATATTCTTATACCCATTCTTATTTCAGAAGATGAAAATGCCACTGAAGCTGCAAAGGACACAGCCTTTGAAGATATCGTAGCAACGATTAGAGCATTAGCTACACAAGATACCAGGATCACTGATTATTTAAGAGCGGTCAGCAGTGGAACTATTCCAAGAGGCAAAGGAAGTCCAGTTGATGGCTTGACAAAACTTAATGTCCTAACAAAAGTTAATGAAGAAGAGTTTAATAAATCCATCCAACTAAAGGTCTGGGACCGTGTAGCTTTTGGTAATTGGAGACCTTATGAAGAAGCTAAAAAATATGTTCAATCTTTAAAGTTAAAAAATTCCACACAATGGAGAGCCCATATTAAACTAAAAAATTTTCCAAAGGACATTCCACAAAGCCCAAATGAAGTCATTGTATACAAAAAAGAATGGGAAAGCTGGGGTGTATTTTTAGGAACAGGAAATGTTGCTTCACAACTAATACAATATAGAGATTACAAAGAAGCAAAAAAATACGCTCAATCTTTAAATCTTAAGAGCGGAAGAGAATGGGTAGCCCATACTAAATCTAAAAATTTTCCTAAAGATATCAAGGTTGCCCCTCATTCATATGAAGAATTTGAAAGTATGGGTATATTTTTAGGAACAGGAATTGTTGCTAACAGGTTAAGAAAATACAAAAAATACAAAGAAGTTAAAAAATATGCTCAATCTTTAAAATTAAAAAGTGCTAAACAATGGACTGATCATTGTAAATCAAAAAATTTCCCAGAAGATATTCCAGTAAAAGTTTGGGATATTTACAAAAATGAATACCAAGGTATGGGAGATTTTCTAGGTACAGAAAATACTTCTTGGAGATATAAAAATTACAAATCGTACAAAGAAGTTAAAAAATACGCTCAATCTTTAAATCTTAAGAGCAGAAGAGAATGGAAAGCCCATATTAAATCTAAAAATTTTCCTAAAGATATCCCTTTATACCCAGATAATCTCAAAACGTATAAAAAAAAATGGGAAAACTGGGGTGTATTTTTAGGCACAGGAAATACTTCTTTGAAACATAAAAAGTACAAATCGTACAAAGAAGCTAAAAAATATGCTCAATCTTTAAATCTTAAGAACAGAAATGAATGGATAGCCCATGCTAAATCTAAAAATTTTCCTAAAGATATCAAGCGTGCCATTTGGCTTGATGAAGAGTTTGAAAGTATGGGTGTATTTTTGGGAACAGGAACTGTTGCTAACCATTTAAAAGAATTTAGAAGTTTCAAGAAAGTTAAAAAATATGCTCAATCTTTAAAATTAAAAAGTGCTAAACAATGGACTGATCATTGTAAATCAAAAAATTTTCCAGAAGATATTCCGAGAAATCCAGACGCTTCTTACAAATATAAAAAAGAATGGAAAGGCTGGGACGATTTTCTGGGTAAGAAGAAATGACGAAAAAAGAAGATGAAATTATTGAGGTAGGGTTAGATTTGTATGAATTAGCTATGGCGGGTAAGCTAAAATACAAGGCTCCGCGTAGGAAATCACAACAAAACTTAGAGCATAAAGTACTCTTTGGTATGATGAAATTAGTTCGAGAAAAACTACACACTCCTCACAAAGCTCAATTGCAGTTTAGCAAAACCGAAGAATTATTGGAGCTATATAGAAAAGATAAGAAGATACCTGCCACGGACAATCCTAAGCATTGGGCTTCAGAAAAGCTATTTAAATACTGCAAGAATATGTGGGATAAATATATGCGAAAAGGCGGTATTTATTCATCTTTAAAGAGGAATAAAAAAGGTAGACCCAAAGATAAAAAAAAGAATAGCTAAATAAGAACTTAGCAATTTTTTTCATACATTTTCTTTTGTAGAGAATGATCTATGAAACATTTAAATAAATACGACCGCAAACTAGAGCTACTAGCTTTAGAATGCATTGAGTTGTTAAAGAAACAACTTCATTTACCAAACAAAGAAAAACCAAGAGAACAATTTGCCAAAGGTGGCAGTGTTGGCTCCTTGATGGATAATGGAAGAATTGACCAGCCGATGAAGCGCTTGTCTATGAAGCCAGTGGAACAAATGCATAAGATGCAGCAACTGCGTATATTGCTTTCTGAAGGAGGAATGGTTGATGATGAATCACAAACCAGATATCTCATATCCATTTTAGAATCAGCACATGAACTATCACCCATTGAGCAAAAACTATTAGAGGATCTGTATCAAGATCTTAATAAATTTAAAGGAGGAAAAAAATAATGAGCAGTGAAGCAAAGGTAACTTCTATCAAACAAGTAGAGGCTAATAAGAAAAATGCACAAAAAAGTACAGGGCCCAAATCTATGTGGGGAAAACATAATGCAAGCGGTAATGCAGTTTCCCATGGTTTGCATGCCAATAAACATTTGGTGATAGGAGAACAGCTAGAAGAGTTTGAAGAATACCGATCTGCTTATTTAGATATGTTAGCACCTATTAATCCCGTTCAGGAGGAAACTGCTTTGCAGATTATTTCTGCAGGATGGAGACTCAGACGTTATGCCAATGTAGAGGCTGGCTTGTTTGATAACGAACAGTTGGATGGAAAACAATTTTTAAAAGAATCTTATGCCAGTAAAATTAGTTCGAAAGAGTATGAGGATTTGGTTAATAAAAGTTATAGGCCTAATGAGCTCCAAGGTCTGGCTTTTACTAGAAACTGCAATAGTCAAAATGGATTTTTAAAACTAAGTACGATCGAGCAACGATTGTTGACTAGGTACTATAAGCTTTTAGATATTTATGCTTCGATGCAAGAGAAGAGTAGCAATGAAGAAACGTAAGAAAAAGCCTTCGTGCGAAACGAACCCATTTAAGGAAACTCGCCCATTTTATAATGAGCGAAAGTACATTAGATGGGTTGATCCCTTTGAGTCGATTAATCAAACCAGTCTAGGTCATTCTCAGAGCTGGAGGGACAATAAGTCCAAAAAAGAGTAATATTAAGTGAGGTTTTTTAGGCTTTTATGCAACCTATGGGCGGTTGTTTAGTTTGATTATTGCTTTAATTAGAGTGTTTTACGGGAGAGACTATTTAAATATAGCGCTGAAGGATCAACTGCTCAGGAAAATCTCAAGCAAAAGGACCGTAAAAATTAAAACTCTGGAAAGAGAGCTTAAGTGCTCCACCGAAGGATTAAGATCTCAGGTATTCAAGACAGATGAGCATATAGATTTTGAATGAGTAGTTTAAAAACAGCGTTATTTGATTTTCATGTTAGCCAAGGAGCAAAGATGGTTCCTTTCGCAGGCTATGAAATGCCTATTCAATATTCTTTTGGAATTATCAATGAGCATGACAAAGTAAGAGCTGCTGCAGGTATTTTTGACGTTTCACACATGGGACAATTTTCAATTGTAGGCGATGATAGCGTTTGCTCAGCAATTGAAAAAATTATTCCAATTGATTTGTCTGTATTAAAAATGAACCAATCCAAATATTCTTTTCTTATGAATGAGCAGGGTGGGATCGATGATGATTTGATTGTGACCAGAGTTAAAAATGGAATTAATATTGTTTTGAATGCTGCATGCAAACACAGTGACGTTAAAACTTTAAAAAATATTTTACCTAATCCAGATTGTGCAACTTTACATGATCATTTAGCCTTAATAGCTGTTCAGGGTCCTTTGGCGGTTTCCATTTTAGAAGAAATAGTTCCAGGTGTTGCTGATTTAAAATTTATGAATGGAGGAGAATTTTCATATAACGGTGAAACGATTTATATTACTCGATCTGGCTACACAGGTGAAGATGGTTATGAAATTTCTATTTCAAATGAAAAAATAACAAAACTTTGTGAGGAATTGTTATCTAAAAATAAAATCGCTATGATTGGTCTTGGGGCAAGAGATTCTTTGCGTTTAGAAGCTGGGCTTTGTTTATATGGTCACGATTTAGATAAAACAACATCACCTATTGAGGCAGATTTAATGTTTGGAATTGCAAAAAATAGAAGAGCTACTTTTGATTTTGTTGGTGGTGACGTTGTAAAGGCCCATGTAGAAAAAGGAGTTACAAGAAAAAGAGTTGGAATTAAGTTAGAAGGTAAAATTATTGCAAGAGAAGGGGCTAAAATATTTCAAAGTGAGAAAGAAGTGGGAGTGGTTACCAGCGGTTGTTTCGGACCAAGTGTAGGAAGTGCTGTTGTCATTGGTTATGTTAATTTTGATTGTTCAGAAGAAGGAACTTCTGTGGAATTAGAAGTAAGAGGTAAACAATATCCAGCAAAGATTTGTTTGTTACCATTTTATAAAAAAAGTTACGCAAAATAGGAGAAACATATGAGTGAAGTAAAATATTCAAAAAAACATGAGTGGGTATCAGTAGACGGAGATGTGGGAACGGTAGGAATTACCAAACATGCAACCGAACAATTAGGAGATATTGTGTTTGCAGAAATTCCTGATGTAGGAAAAGCACTAACTAGTGGTGGAGAAGCTGCTGTGGTTGAAAGTGTGAAAGCTGCTTCTGATGTGTACACACCAGTTAGTGGAGAAATAGTGGAAGGAAACCCAGCTATTGTTGAGGATCCTTCGTTAGTGAACAAAGACCCAGAAGGAAACGGTTGGTTTTTTAAGATTAAAATTACTAGTCCGGATGAATTAACAGCTCTTATGAGCAAAGCTGATTACGACAAATTTGTAGAGGAGAACCCAAGTTAATGAGAGATCACAGAACATCAGAATTTATTAAAAGACACATAGGCCCATCCCAAGCTGAGCAAACTAAAATGTTGGATTCAGTTGGTTACAAGTCCATGGAAAAATTTATTAAAGACATTGTTCCTTCAAGCATTTTAGAAGACGAGCAATTAGATATGAGAGATTCTGTATCAGAACAAAAAGCATTAGATATTTTAAAAGGAATAGCTTCTAAAAATACAGTAAATAAAAGTTATATAGGAATGGGTTATTACGGAACCTACACGCCTAATGTGGTGTTGAGAAATGTTTTGGAAAATCCAGGTTGGTACACAAGTTATACGCCATATCAGCCAGAAATTGCACAAGGCAGATTAGAAATGTTGTTAAACTTTCAACAGATGATTAGAGATTTGACTAAAATGGATATCGCCAATGCATCTTTGCTAGATGAATCTACTGCAGCTGCAGAAGCAGTAGCGCTTTGCCAGAGAATTAATAAAGAAGATGCTAAAATTGTTTTTGTTTCTCAAAATTGTAATCCACAAACTATAGATGTGATTAGAACTAGAGCGGAACCTTTTGGTTTGCATGTCATGGTGGGAACGTTTGATATGTTAGAAAACATCAAAGATAATATATTGTGTGGAATTGTTTCCTATCCAGATACGTATGGTTTCGTAGAAAATATTGAAACTCATATTAAAACCATTCAATCAAAAAAAGGAAAAGCAATTGTAGTTGCTGATTTACTTGCTCTTACCTTACTAAAAGCACCAGGAGAAATGGGTGCGGATATTGTGGTTGGAAATTCTCAACGATTTGGAGTGCCGATGGGATATGGCGGACCTCACGCTGCTTTTTTTGCAGCCAAAGATGAATATAAAAGAGCGATGCCAGGTAGAATTATTGGAGTATCGGTTGATCGAAAAGAAAACCAAGCATTACGTATGGCTCTACAAACAAGAGAGCAACACATTAGACGTGAAAAAGCAACGAGCAACATTTGTACGGCTCAAGCATTGCTTTCTATTATGGCAGCAGCTTATGGAATTTATCATGGACCGGATGGCATTAAACATATTGCAGAACGCGCTAATACTTTTGCAAATATGTTTGCCTCCGAGACGTCAACTAAATATAAATTAGTTGCAGACACTTTTTTTGATACTGTTTGTTTAGACACGGGAGCAGACACAGCAGATATTTTAAAACGAGCTTATAATTACGGTATTAATTTACGAAAAGTAAATGACGAAAGAATAAGCGTTTCTTTTGATGAGACTACCGAACTAAAAGATATCAATAATTTACTTGAGATTTTTGGTGTGGAAAAAAAATTAGAAGCACTAGATGCCAATACTGCGACCAGCATTCCAGCTGAATTGGTTAGAGGTTCTAAGTTTATGGAACATGAGGTATTCAATTCATTTCACTCAGAAACAGAGATGTTAAGATATTTAAAACGTCTAGAAAACAAGGATATAGCGCTTAATCAGTCTATGATTGCACTTGGATCCTGTACGATGAAATTAAATGCTGTTGCTGAAATGATCCCAGTGACGTGGCCAGAATTCGGTGGTCTTCATCCTTTTGCACCAGTTGATCAAGCGCAAGGATACCAAGAATTATTTGAAGATTTAAAAAAGATGTTGTCTGAGATTACAGGTTTCTCTGGAATTTCATTACAACCGAATGCAGGAGCTCAAGGTGAGTATGCAGGTTTAATGACTATTCGAAAATTTCATATTTCTAATGGAGATGAAGAAAGAAATATCTGCATCATTCCGGAAAGTGCTCATGGTACTAACCCCGCATCAGCGCAAATGGCGGGTATGAAAGTGGTCGTGATTGATTGTGATGAAGAGGGAAATATTGATTTAGAAGTACTAAGGAAAAAAGCAGAAGAACATTCTAAAAACTTAGCAGCTTTAATGGTAACCTATCCTTCTACACACGGTGTGTTTGAAGAAAACATTGTAGACATTTGTAAAGTGATTCATGATCATGGAGGTCAAGTCTACATGGATGGAGCTAATCTAAATGCACTAGTTGGAATTGCAAAACCGGGAAAATTTGGACCAGACGTGTGTCATATGAATTTACATAAAACATTTTGCATCCCGCACGGTGGAGGGGGCCCAGGTATGGGACCAATCGGTGTGAACGAACACTTAGAACCTTTTTTACCCAATCATTCTGTTATTACGGAAAACTCAGGACCAGAAACTGGAATGGGATCGGTATCAGCTGCACCCTGGGGAAGCGCTAGTATTCTACCAATTTCTTGGATGTACATCCGTATGATGGGACCTAAAGGATTGAGAGAAGCAACTGAAGTTGCGATTTTAAATGCAAATTATATGTCTAAAAAATTAGAAGGACATTTTAAAACTTTGTACAGAGGAACGAAAGGCTTAGTAGCACATGAATGTATTATTGATCTTCGTCCCATTAAAGCGGAAAGCGGTATTAGTGAAGAAGATATTGCGAAACGATTAATTGATTATGGGTTTCATGCACCGACCATGTCTTGGCCTGTTGCGGGAACGTTAATGATTGAGCCAACGGAGAGCGAAAGCTTAAATGAAATTGATAAATTTTGTAATGCATTAATTAATATTAAAAAAGAAGTTCTTATGGTTCAAAATAAAATATTTGATGAAAAGGATAATCCCTTGAAGAACGCTCCTCATACCCATCAAGAGTTAACAGGAGATGTGTGGGAACACAAATATACGAGAGAGCAAGCAGCCTTTCCTTTAAAATATTTAAAGGAGAATAAATTTTGGGCACCTGTATCCAGAGTAGATAATGTGTATGGTGATCGAAACTTAGTTTGTTCTTGTCCTTCTTTAGACTCTTATAGAGACGAAGTAGCTTAAAGAGTGAAATGGGAATTGCTGTACAACCCGGGCAATGTACTTTGTGATTATCTAAAGATTAAAGATGATCATAAGTTCATTTTAAGAGTGTTTATAAATCTTACATATTTTGGCCATTTTATTGCTGTTATCATTCTATTTTTAGTTCGTAATACAGATCTTCTATGAATTTTATTACAAAATACCAAAGCTTAGCCCTTATACTTCTTGCAACTTATGTCATCTCCCTACCAGCTAGTATTATTACCATGCCGTCGGTGGCCACTTGGTATGTGGATATTGTAAAGCCAAACTTTAATCCTCCCAATTGGGTATTCGGTCCTGTCTGGACCACCCTGTATGCCTTGATGTCGGTTGCGGTATGGAATGTTTGGAATGATCTAAAAAAAACAAAAATATATTATGCCAAAAAAATTATTTTTATTTATTTTGTACATTTGTTAGTAGGAGCTAGTTGGAGCTTTGTATTTTTTGGAATGCATCAAGTAGGATTAGCAGTATTTATTATTGTAGCTATTATTAGTTTTATTATTGTCCTTATGAAAATCTATTGGCCTATCAACAAAGCATCTTTTTATTTAATGATTCCGTATTTGCTATGGAGTTCGTATGCTTTGATTTTAAATATTAGTATTTGGAAACTTAATTAATTCGATTAACGATATAAAAAGCTAATTCTTGTAATCTAGTTTTTTCTTTGCTTTCAGGAAAAATCCCAAGAGAATCTGCTGATACCGAAGAAAAGTGTTCTGCTCTTTTTTTACAAGAAGCAATGACTTGATACTTAGTCATTAAATTTAACGTATATGCCAACTCTTCTTTAGTGCGTTCTTTACGAACAAACATTTCTTTTAGAGCTAATCGTTCCGACTCGGATGATTTTTGATATAACATGATAATGGGCAAGGTAACTTTACCTTCATAAAAATCATTACCAATCACTTTTCCAAAAGCAATTTTATCAGAATAGTAATCTAAGATATCATCTGTAATTTGAAAGCATATTCCAAGATTGAAACCAAATGAAGTTAAAGCTTCTTTTTCATTTTTAGATTTATCGTTAATGCATCCACCCACTCGCATAGAAGCTGCAAATAGTGAAGAGGTCTTTGATCCAATAATCTCTAAATAAGTTTTTTCTAAAGTTTCAACTTCTTTTTCATGTTGAAGCTGAAGAATTTCTCCCTGTGCGATTTCTGATGATACAGAAGAGAGTAGTTTTAATACTTCTAAAGATCCATCCTCCACCATAATCTCAAAACACCTACCTAATAAGTAATCTCCAGTTAAAATAGAATTTTTATTTCCCCAAAGATTGTTATTAGTTTTTTTGCCTCGTCTAAAATCTGATTTATCAATCACATCATCGTGAAGTAAAGTGGCATTATGAATGAGCTCTACACAAGCTGCTAATTTAATGTGACGGTCACCTTGGTAACCAAATAATTCTGAAGATGCGATCGTTAACAAGGGTCTTAGTCGTTTTCCACCAGACTGAATTAAGTAAGAAGACATCTCTCCAATAAGCTCGACATGGCTAGAAAGTTTCTCTTTAATAAAAGAATCTACCTCTTCAATTTCTGATTGATAAGCGCTTCTAAGCTCCTCATAAGGATTGGAGGTTTCTAGCTTCTTTAATGGAACTACATTATTAGACATGACTTAATCTAGCTTATTTAAATGACCATGGTTAATTATCTAATGACGCACCAAATACAATTGAATCATGCTATATTTCTTTACTCTCAATTTCTTAAGTTTTAAAAGGCTTAAACAAAATATGTTTTTTAAAAAAAAATCACTTATAGCTCATATTCGCCTTTCAGGCGTGATTGGCAATGTAGGAAGATTTCAACAAGGCCTAAGTTATGCATCTCACCACGAGATTATCAAAAAAGCTTTTTCTCTTAAAAAGATCAAGGCCGTAGCTATTACCATTAACTCTCCAGGAGGATCGCCCGTTCAATCTCATTTATTATATTCTCTTATTAGAAAATTGGCCGATGAAAAAAAAGTGAAAGTAATCACCTTTGCAGAAGACGTTGCAGCATCGGGTGGTTATATGTTGGCTTGTGCAGGAGATGAAATTTATGCAAACGCTAGTTCTATTTTAGGATCGATTGGAGTTATTTATTCAGGTTTTGGTTTTCAAGAATTAATTAAAAAAGCAGGAGTAGAACGAAGAGTGCATACTGCAGGTACTAGCAAAAGTATTTTAGATCCTTTTGTAGAAGAAAAGCCTGAAGACATTCAAAAATTAAAAGCAATTCAAGAAGAGCTGCATAAAGAATTTATTCTATTAGTTAAAAACAGTAGAAAAGGAAAAATTACACTAGCAGATGACAAATTATTCACTGGGGAATTTTGGGCAGGATCCAAATCAAAGGAACTGGGTCTTATTGATGGAATAGGAAATATGTTCCAAGTCATAGAAGATCAGTTTGGAAAAGATGTTAAGGTTAAAAATTTTGAGAAGCAAGAAGGTTGGTTAAAGAAAAAATTATCTTCTAGCATGGCCAATGCAGCTTCTTCAATAGTAAGCGAATTGGAAACTAGATCTTTTTGGAATAAGTTCGGACTTTAATATGGTTGCAAAAAAAGCAAAAGTAAAAGCAAAACCTAAAGCTGTTAAGAAAGTAAAGACAGCGGCTGCAAGCAAAGAAAAGAAACAACCTAATTTTTTAAGTTTTCAAGAAATCATTTTTAAATTACAAAAATTTTGGTCAGATCAAGGTTGTGTTATTCTTCAGCCTTACGATACAGAAGTTGGTGCAGGAACGTTTCATCCAGCGACTACACTAAGATCCTTAGGACCGGAACCATGGAAAGCAGCTTATGTTCAGCCATCGAGAAGACCCACCGATGGAAGATATGGTGAAAACCCTAATCGCTTACAGCATTATTATCAATTTCAAGTAGTGATCAAACCATCTCCAGAAGATGTACAAAAATTATATTTAAAAAGTCTTGCTGCGATTGGAATTAATCATAAAGATCATGACATTCGTTTTGTAGAAGATGATTGGGAAAGTCCCACTTTAGGTGCGGCTGGTCTTGGTTGGGAAGTCTGGTGCGATGGTACAGAAGTTACCCAATTCACGTACTTTCAGCAGATGGCAGGATTTGAATGCAAACCAGTTACTGCAGAAATTACTTACGGCTTAGAAAGATTAGCAATGTTTATTCAAGGTAAAAAAAGTGTGTTTGATATTGAATGGAATAAAGAAGGTATTAAATATGAAGCAATATTCAAGCAGGCTGAAAAAGAATTTTCGGCGTATAATTTTGAACATGCCAATACAGACAATTTATTAAAAATGTTTGGTTTTGCAGAAGCTGAATGCAATGCCTTAATAGAAAAAAAACTTTGCTTGCCTGCTTATGACCAGTGCTTAAAGGCCAGCCATACTTTTAACTTACTGGATGCAAGAGGAGTGATCTCCGTTTCTGAAAGAGCAGGATACATTACCAGAATTAGAAACTTAGCTAAAGGCTGTGGCCAGGCTTGGATTGATAGCCAGCAAAAATAAATGGCCCAATTTTTATTAGAACTGTATTCAGAGGAAATACCTCATGGATTACAAATTGATACGAGAAAAAATATTGAATCTTCATTTAAAAAAAAACTAGAAGAGTTTAGTACTAGCTATAAAAAGTTTTCTGTTTTCTCCACACCAACTCGTCTTTGCGTTTCCATAGATGGTTTGCCCTCTCACTTGTCTGTTCCATCTAAAGAAATTAAAGGACCTAAGGTAGGTTCTCCAGAGCAGGCCTTGATAGGTTTCTTAAAATCAAATCAATTAGAACAAAAAGATGTGTTTGAAAAGACGATTGATAAAGGAAGTTTTTATTTTATAAAAACCAAGCAGCAAAAAATAGACTTACAACAATTGCTTGCAACTACCGTTCCAGAAATATTACAAAGTTTAAATTGGAAAAAATCTATGCGATGGGCCGACCATAATCTTTCTTGGGGAAGACCATTAAAATCTATTTTTTGCCTATTAGACAAACACACAATCAATTTTAATTTTCATCACTTATCTTCTTGTAATAAAATTTATGTGGGAGCTATTTATGATGAAAAAAATATTACGATTAAATCTGCTGAGCAGTATTTCCAAGTTTTGAAAGATAAGAATGTTGTTTTAGATCAAGATGTTAGAGAAAAAATGATCTTAAGTAGCCTCACCTCTATTTTTAAAAAATCTAAGTGCGAAGACAATCCTAACTTACGATTAGTAGAAGAGGTGACTAATTTAGTAGATCATCCAACTGCTTTAAAAGGCTCTTTTTCTGCTGATTTTCTAGTGTTACCAGAGGAATTGTTGAATCTTACTATGATGCAACATCAACGATATTTTCCCATGAAGTCTTTAGAAACGGGAAAAATTACAAACAGCTTTATTACCATTTCCAATAACCAAGATGAAAAAAAATTAATTATAGATGGAAATGAAAGAGTGTTGCAAGCACGCTTATCAGATGCAAAGTTTTTCTGGGACAAAAACAGAAGACAAAATCTTGTAAAAAATGTTTCTAAATTAAATGGTATTACTTTCTACAAAGATCTAGGAACCTTGTATGACAAAACTCAAAGAGTCAGACAGTTAGCCTCACTAATTGCTGATATTATTGGTGCGAATAAAGGTGATGCTGAAATTGCAGCATCTATTTGCAAAGCAGATTTGGTGACAGATTTAGTGGGAGAGTATCCAGAGCTACAAGGAGTCATTGGAAAATATTTTGCAATGTCCCAAGGGTTTAGTCCAGAAATTGCAAATGCTATTTCAGAACATTATTTACCTTTAGGTCCATCCGACAAAGTTCCCAAAGACAAAATTGCTATCTGTGTAGCTCTTGCAGATAAGTTAGATACTTTAATTGGTTTTTTTGGAATAGGGTTAAAGCCTACTAGCTCCAAGGATCCCTTTGCATTAAGAAGAGCTGTGTTGGGCATGATTAGAATTGTGATAGAGAACAAACTATCCATCTCTCTAAAAGAACTCATCAACAATGCAAAAAAATTTATATTTATCTAAGAACGTAAATATTACTAACAAGAGTTTAGCAGATGATCTGGTAGAATTTTTTAATGATCGATTTAAGAGTTTGCTAAAAGAGAAAGATATTAGCTTCAATGTTGTAGATTCAGTATTAAACAATAACCGAAGCGATGATTTTTATAATTTGTTTTTAAAAATTATTACCATTGCAAAATGCATCAAACAACCTGAGGGAATTAATTCTATCGCAGCTTATAAGCGTGCTAAAAATATTTTAGAACAAAATGAAGATATTATAAAAGGAAATATTTTTGGAACCCCAGATATCGTGTTGTTTAATTCTGAAATTGAAGAAACATTGTTTGCTAAAATTAATGAGGTTAAAGAATACTTTACAACCCCAAGTAGACTTCGCGATTCTAAAAAAACTATCCAGATGTTGTCTGAAGTTAAAGTAATAACAGATCAATTTTTTGAAGAAGTGAAGGTTAATGATGAGAATGAAGAAGTGAAAAAAAATAGACTAGAATTATTACTTTTGATGTGTAAAACCTTTGATAATTTTACAGACTTTTCAAAATTTGAAGGAATTTAATGCCAAAGAAGATTAAAAAAAAAGCTTTAAAAAATGCCAAGGTAAAAAAAGCCAAGGCGTCTAAAAGCAAAAAAACTTCATCTAAATTTAAGTGGGTATATAATTTTGAGGATACTCCTCGATTAAACACACAATCTCTAAAGAATTTATTAGGTGGCAAAGGTGCCAACTTGTCAGAAATGATAAGAATAAAATTACCAGTTCCTCCAGGATTTACAATTACGACAGAAGCCTGCAATGAATATTACAACTTAAATAAAAAATATCCTGCCGCTTTAGTTAAGCAAGTAAAAGACTCAATAAAAAAAGTTGAAAAAAAAATAAAAAAATCATTTGGCAATGCATCTAACCCTCTTCTAGTTTCTGTAAGATCAGGTGCGAGAGTTTCTATGCCAGGTATGATGGATACGGTTTTGAACTTAGGATTAAATGACAAGACCGTTATTGGATTGGCAAAAAAAACAAACAACGAAGCATTTGCTTACGATAGCTACCGTAGATTTATTCAGATGTATAGCAACGTTGTGCTTGGTGTGAACCATCACAATTTTGAAGACTTAATTGAAAATTACAAATTAACCAAAGGAGTTCTTTTAGATACAGAACTTACAGCCGAAGACTGGAAATCTTTAATTGGATCTTTCCGCGAACAAATTATTAAAGAAACCGGAAAAGATTTTCCTCAAGATGTGCATCAACAATTATGGGGCGCTATTGGAGCAGTGTTTCAATCATGGAAAAATCATAGAGCCAACGTATATAGAAAATTAAATAATATTCCGGAAGAGTGGGGAACTGCAGTTAATGTTCAATCTATGGTATTTGGAAATATGGGACAAGATTGTGCTACCGGTGTTGCTTTTACTCGAAATCCTTCTACGGGAGAAAATAGTTTTTATGGTGAGTATTTAATTAATGCGCAAGGAGAAGATGTAGTAGCAGGAATTAGAACTCCACAAAATATTACCAAGAAAGCAAGATTAGAAGCAGGATCGAAAGAACTTTCTATGCAAGAATCTATGCCGAAAGCATTCAATGAACTAGTTACCATTTATAAAAAATTAGAAAAGCACTACCGAGATATGCAAGACATAGAATTTACGGTGGAAAATAAAAAATTATGGATGCTACAGACTAGGTCTGGGAAAAGAACAGCGAAAGCAAGTATTAAAATTGCTGTGGACATGGTTAAAGAAAAATTAATTAATAAAGATGAGGCTGTCTTAAGAATTGATCCAAAAATTCTTGATACTTTATTGCATCCAACTTTAGATCCTAACGCAACTAAGAATATTGTTGCAAAAGGATTACCTGCATCACCTGGTGCTGCTACAGGAAAAGTAACTTTTACAGCAGATGATGCTGAACAATTAAAAGCACAGGGGCAAAAATCAATTTTAGTTAGATTAGAAACTTCACCGGAAGATATCCATGGAATGCATGCTGCAGAAGGAATTTTAACTTGCAGAGGTGGAATGACGAGTCATGCCGCGGTAGTTGCAAGAGGAATGGGAAGACCTTGTGTATCAGGAGCTGGAACAATTCAAATTGATTATGAAAGCAAACTTTTTAAAGTTGGCTCTCACGAAGTAAAAGAAGGAGATATTGTAACGCTTGATGGCTCTACAGGAGAAGTTATGCTTGGAGAGGTAAACACCATTAAGCCTGATATTTCTGGGGATTTTTCCACCCTTATGGCATGGGCAGACAAAGTTAGATCTCTTAAAATTAGAACCAATGCAGAAACTCCTTTGGATACTAAAGTAGCAAGGGATTTTGGAGCAGAGGGTATTGGTCTTTGTAGAACAGAACATATGTTCTTTGATGATGAGAGAATTTTATATGTAAGGCAGATGATTTTGTCTAAAAATGTAGAAGATCGAAATGAAGCCTTAAAAAAGATTCTGCCGTTCCAGAAAAAAGATTTTATAGAGATATTTAAAACAATGAGTGGACTACCTGTGACAGTTCGTTTGTTAGACCCACCTTTACATGAATTTTTACCTAAAAGTGAAAAAGAAATTTCTGGAGTAGCTAGCAGTTTAAATATCACTGAGCGTGAAATCAAAAATAGAATAAATGATTTGCATGAAGAAAACCCTATGTTGGGACATCGTGGTTGTAGATTAGCAATTTCATATCCAGAAATTTATGAGATGCAGTGTGAGGCTATTTTCGAAGCATTAATGGAGTGTCAGAAAGCAAAAGTAAAAGCAATCATTCCTGAAATTATGATCCCTTTAATTTGCACTGCCAAAGAGTTGGAAATTTTAAGAGCTTTAGTAGATAGGGTTGCCAAAATTGTTGAGAAAAAATATTCCATTAAATTAAGTTACTTAGTTGGTACGATGATTGAATTACCAAGAGCAGCTTTAAATGCATTTGAAATTTCTAAACAAGCTGACTTTTTTAGTTTTGGAACAAATGATTTAACTCAAACTACACTAGGAATAAGCAGAGATGACTCTGGAAAATTTTTAGATGATTATGTAAATAATAATATTTTCAAAATTGATCCATTCATTAGTATTGATGTCGATGGTGTAGGGCAGTTAGTTAAGATTGCTTGTGAGAATGGAAAAAAGAATAATTCTAAAATTAAGCTCGGTATATGTGGAGAACATGGTGGCGACCCGGACTCCATTGATTTTTGTCATAATGCAGGATTGCACTACGTATCTTGTTCCCCTTATAGAGTACCTATTGCTAGATTGGCAGCAGCCCAAGCAAAAATAAGATCGAAAAGATAAGTTTACTTTTTAATTTCTAAAGAGAAATCAAAATTAGATATTGTGTGGGTCAGAGAGCCCATGGAAATACGGCTCACACCAGTTTTGGCATAGCTAACAATATTTTTTTCGTTAATATTTCCAGACGCTTCTGTTTGAATATTTTTAGGAAGCAACTGAATACCTTTTTTGATTTGAGATGGTTGCATATTATCAAAAAGAATTCGGTTTATTTTTAAATGTTTAATCCCTTTTAATTGAGCAAGCGTATCCACCTCTACAGTAATAATTTTTTTAGATTTATTTTTCTTAATTACATTCTGAAGAAGTAATGCAATATTTTTTGTATTTGCTAGATGGTTATCTTTAACAAATATTTCATCACTTAAATTCATTCGATTATTAGTGCCACCCCCTATTAATACAGCATATTTCTGTAGGTTTCTGAGATTAGGAATAGTTTTTCTAGTGCAACAAACTTTGCTTTTAAACTTTTTAATTTTTTTAGATACATGATTAGTTTTAGTAGCTATCCCCGTTGTTAAACCCAAAAAATTTAGAGCAGTTCGTTCGGCTGTTAGAATAGAGTTTTTTTTTCCATAGATTTCTAAAATGGATTGATTGTTTCTAATTATATTTCCATCTTTAAATTTTCTTTTGATCCTTAAAGAAGGATCTACAGATAAGAAAACTGCTTTAGCAATTTCTAGCCCACACAAAATACCGTGTTCCTTAGAAATAATCTTTGCATGCACTTTTTCTTTATTAGCAACAGTTAACTGAGTAGTGATATCCTTTGAGGGAACATCTTCTCTCAAAGCATCAGAAATAATTTTATTAAGATTATTCAAGATCAGTTAATCTTGTCTTCCAATAGCAACCATTTTTTCAATAGAACCTCTAGCTCGCTCTAAGGTGTTGCTATCAATTAAAATTTCATTTTTTTTATTTTGTAAGCAGTCTAATATATTCGATAATGTAATAGACTTCATGTGAGGACAAAGATTGCAAGGCTTAATAAAATTTACATCTGGATTTTCAATTTCAATATTGTCACTCATAGAACATTCTGTAACTAAAAAAACATCCTTAGGTTTTTTGTCTTTAACATAATTGACCATATGAGATGTGGACCCTGCAAAATCAGAGGCAGCAATAACATCTGGAGGACATTCTGGGTGAGCAATAATCATAAGACCCGGATAGTTTTTTCTTAATTCTTTTATCTCTGCTTCGCTAAATTTTTCATGAACTTCACATTTTCCATGCCAGGAAATAATTTCAACATTGGTTTTGGTAGCAACATATTTTGCCAAATATTCATCTGGTAAAAACAAAACTTTATCAACGCCAAGAGACTCTACTACCTTAACTGCATTGGCTGATGTGCAACAAACATCGGTTTCAGCCTTAACATCAGCAGACGTATTCACATAAGTTACCACGGGAACTCCGGGGTGTTTTTTCTTAAGTTCAATGACATCTTGGCCAGTAATAGATGCTGCCAAAGAACATCCAGCTTTTAAACTAGGAAGGTACACATGTTTATCAGGAGACATGATTTTGGCAGTTTCTGCCATAAAGTGCACACCACACATTATTATATTGTCTTCTTTTACTTTTGACGCTTCTACAGCTAAAGCCAAAGAATCTCCCACAATATCTGCCACACCATAAAAAATCTGAGGCGTTTGATAGTTGTGAGCTAATATAACTGAATTAGTTTCTTTTTTTAGTTTGTTAATTTCGTAAATATAAGGCGCAAGAAAAGGCCATTCAATATCCGGTATTGAGTCTTTAATCTTATTATAAATAGAAGAAGTTTCATGTTGTACCTCATCTGTAAAAGTAAGTTGTTGTGTGCTCATAAAAAAAAATATTAATAGCAGAATAACTATAATTGGTACTGTATTATTGTCACGTTTATATCTATTAATGTTTAAAAATCATTACTTTGCGGCCATGCTGGAATTGGTAGACAGGTACGGTTGAGGGCCGTATGAGCTTTGCTTGTGAGAGTTCAAGTCTCTCTGGCCGCACCAAAGAAGGCTCTTAAATAGGTAGGCTAAAAAAGCAGATTTTATTCAATCTATGAAAAAATAAGATAGAACTAATTCATGAATAACAAGCTTTATACAGATCCAACTTATCAACGCTTTAAAAAGTATAAAAAAAAATATTCTTTAGGGAGTAATTTTGACCTAAACCTAAAAGAAAGCAATTCGGAAGTATATTTAAAAGACAAGGTTAATTGGGAACGGGCTAGAACAGAATTTAAATTGTCTAAAAAACAAATGTTAGAGCTAATAGACAAAGGGGAGGTCTCTCATACTTGGCAAGATAGCGTCAACAAAGACAGGTCATATAAGGGAACAGTTACTTTTAAAGATAGAGAGCCCAAACAAGAAAAATAATTTACTTTTTATTGTAAATTGATAATCATATATTCTAAATCATGTTATCCAAGTCCCATCTATCTAAGCTACAACCATCCTCAACTTTGCTTATTAATGAGCAATGCAAAGCAATAGAAAAATCTGGTGGAGAAGTTTTTAAATTTGGTTTTGGCCAATCTCCATTTCCTATTCCCCAAAATATTGTTGATGAGCTAAAGGCACATGCTTTTGAAAAAGATTATTTACCGGTAAATGGTCTTCTATCTTTAAGAAATGCTATTCACAAAACGTTATTACAAAAAAAATTAAATCACTTTTCTGTCGATAATGTTTTTGTAGGACCCGGCACTAAGCAGTTAATGTTTTTGTTGCAATTAGCTTTTGACGGAGACATAATTTTACCTGCACCTAGTTGGGTTTCTTATGAGCCACAGTCTGTTATTTCTAATAACAAGGTTCACTGGATACAAACAAAAATAGAAAATAATTGGCACGTAACATCCGAAGAAATCACGGAAGTATTAAAACAATCTACCGCTAAAAATAAAATTATAATTTTAAATACTCCCAACAATCCTTCAGGAACTAATGCCAATAATTTAAAAGAACTTGCTGAAATTTTTAAAAAAAATAATATTATTGTTTTATCAGATGAGATTTATTCAGATTTAAATTTTTCTGAAAATTATGAATCTATTGCAAAATATTATCCTGAAAAGACGATTATCAGTAATGGTCTTAGCAAGTGGTGTGGAGCGGGTGGTTGGAGGTTAGGTTTTTTTGCTATTCCCGATTCTTTAAAAGAATTAAATGATAAAATGCAAGTTCTTGCTAGTGAAGCTTATAGTTCGGCCTCTGCACCAATTCAATATGCTGCAATTGCTGCTTATGAATCTGATCAAACTAAATTTTTAAATCATTCTAAAAAAATCCTAAATCTTATTGGGGAGCATTGTTATAAAAAATTAAAGACTAACAATATTGAAGTGTTAAAACCTGAAGGAGGTTTTTACATCATGCCAGATTTTAGCACCTTACTAGCAAATAAATTTAAATCCTCCGCAGATTTTTGCAAAGTTCTTTTAGATGAAACAGGAGTTGCTTTATTGCCAGGGTCTGATTTTGGCTTTGATTCAAAAAAATTAATTTTTAGACTAAGTTTCGTTGATTTTGATGGAGAAAAATTTCTTAATTACTCCTATTTGAAAGATGAGTTAAGCGAGGAAGACTTGAATATTTATGCCCCTAAAATAGTCAAAGGTATTAACAAAATCATTGATTGGGCTAACAAATAAAGACCTTGAGTCTCTTTTTTTTACACTATACGCTAATCTCTAATAATAAAATTAAATACAATATTGTATTTAATTAAACTTTAAATAGGGGACATTATGAAAAAACTAATATCTTCTGTAGTAGGAGCTTTAAGCATTTTTGCTTTAAGTTTATCACTGATGGCTACGGCAAAGTCAGCTGAATTTTTTACTATAGGAACAGGCGGACCAACTGGGGTTTATTTCCAAACTGGTAACGCTATTTGTAAAATGTTGCACAAATCTGCAATCAGTAAAGAGCACGGAAGAAAAAAAGGTGGTGACAAAGCTTACAGATGTACAGCGCCTTCTACTGGTGGTTCGAATTACAATATTGGACAAATTAAAGAAGGTGAATTTCAATTTGGTGTAGCTCAGTCTGACTGGCAATACCATGCTGTAAATGGATCTAGCAAATGGGAAGGAAAAAAATACGGAAAATTAAGAGCTGTATTCTCTGTACACAACGAGCCTTTTCAAATTTGGGCTAGCAAAAAATCTAAAGTTAAAAACTTTAAAGGCCTTAAAGGAAAAGTAGTTAACATTGGTAACCCAGGTTCTGGACAAAGAGGAACTATGGAAGAGCTAATGAAAGCTATGGGAGTTAACAATAGTTACTTCAAAACAACTACAGAGCTTACATCATCTGAGCAAGTAAAAGCTTTATGTGATGGTAAAATTGATGCATTCGGTTATTCAGTTGGATTTCCTAATGGAGCAATGGAACAAGCTGCTACTTGTGCTGCAAAAGCAAGCCCAATTAATTTGACTGGATCGCAAGTGAAAAAGTTAATTAGTGGAGCTGATTATTATGCACAAGCTGTAATTCCAAAAGGTACTTACTCTAACCAGAAAAAAGACGCGACTACTTTTGGTGTAAAAGCTACAGTAGTAACAAGTGCGGATGTTTCTGATGAGCTAGTATATTTGGTGACAAAAGCTGTTTTTGAAAACTTTGATGATTTCAAAAAACAACATCCTGCATTTTCTTTTTTAAGTAAAAAAGATATGATCAAAGATGGTTTGTCTGCACCTTTACATCCTGGTGCGATTAAATATTACAAAGAAGCTGGGTTAATGTAATCTAGTTTTTAAACTAAATCAAAAAAGGCCCACTTAGTTGGGCCTTTTTTTTATAGCTTAATAATTTCACAATGGTTTTAAATATAAAAAAAAATGTAGAAAGTAAGATCCAGGAAGATTTATCTCCTACAAGAAATTTGACTGGAATACATTTGAAAATTGTAAGTGCGCTTGCAATTATTTGGTCTTTATTTCAGCTTTGGTATGCATCTCCGTTTCCATTCATGTTCGATTTTGGAATGTTTAAAGGTCTACCAGCAAGAGCTATACATTTGGGATTTGCCCTAACTTTAACATTCTTAATTTATCCTTTTTCTAGAGGTAAAAAAATTTCTTTCTTTGATATTGTAATTAGCATTACAGCAGCTTTTTGCTGTTTATATATTTATTTTTTTTATGACCAATTAATTGCAAGAGGTGGAGTTCTTTTAAAAGTCGATATTGCAAGTTTTTCTATTCCATTGGAAATTATTATTGGTAGTACTGGAATTCTTATTTTGCTAGAAGCTACGAGAAGAGCCATCGGTACTCCTCTGGTTATTATTGCAGTATGTTTTTTATTATTTTCTTACTTTGGTAGATACGCACCAGAGATTATTTCTCATGGAGGACTATCTCTTAAGCGCCTTGTTGGTTTTCAATGGTTTGATCAAGAAGCTATTTTTGGAATTCCTATCGGTGTTTCTGTAGATTTTATTTTTCTATTTGTTTTGTTTGGTGCTCTTTTGGAAACAGCTGGAGGAGGAAAATATTTTTTAGATTTAGCATTCTCAATGGTGGGAAGAATGAGAGGAGGGCCTGCAAAAGCTGCTATTCTTGGTTCTGGATTAACTGGACTAATTTCAGGCTCTTCAATTGCAAATACAGTAACTACGGGAACTTTTACTATTCCTATTATGAAAAAATCTGGCTTTTCCAAAGAAAAAGCCGGAGCGATTGAGGTTTCTGCGTCAGTCAACGGTCAAATAATGCCTCCCGTTATGGGGGCTGCTGCTTTTGTAATGGCTAGTTTTATAGGAGTGACGTACTTTGAAATTGTGAAGCATGCATTTCTTCCAGCAATTATTTCATACTTAGCTTTATTTTACATTTCTCATTTAGAGGCATTGAAAATGAACTTAAAAGGAATGGAAGAAAGTGAAATTCCAAATTTGAAAAAAACTTTTTTAGACGGTTTGCATTTTCTAATTCCTATTTTTGTTTTAATTTATATGTTGGTTTTTTTACGTTACACAGCGTCATATTCAATTTTTTTTGCAACCATCACTTTGATACTTGTGAATTTAGTTCAAAAGCTATTTAAAGAATCTGATTATTTATTTGCTTTAAAATCCTGGTTTAATCAAACAGTAGTTGGCTTTGAAAAGGGTGCTTTAAATATGGTTGGAGTGGGTATTGCCATTGCAACAGCCGGAATAATTGTTGGAGCAGTTGGCTCTACTGGCTTAAGTACTAATCTAATTATCGTCATAGAATCTATTGCCAAAGACAACATCGTGATCTTATTATTTTTAACTATAATCTTATGTTTATTGTTAGGTATGGGTTTACCAACTACTGCTAATTATGTAGTGGTAGCTTCATTGATGGCTGCAGTGCTAGTTGAGGTGGGGGCGGCTTCAGGATTTATTTTCCCATTAATTGCGGTTCATTTGTTTGTGTTTTATTTTGGTTTAATGGCGGATGTTACCCCTCCTGTTGGACTTGCCTCTTATGCTGCAGCAGCTATTTCGGGAGGAGATCCTTTGAGAACAGGAATGCAAGCATTTTGGTATAGTTTGAGAACTGCGATTCTTCCAATTGTTTTTTTGTTTAATCACGAGCTATTATTAATAGGTATTGAAAATATTTGGCATGGTTTATTAGTGATTGTAACTTCTTTGATTGGAATTTTAATTTTTACTTCAGCTACACAGGGCTGGTTTTTTAACAAACTTAGATGGTATGAAATTATTATCTTTTTGTTTATTTCTATTTCCTTTCTTGCGCCAGAGTTTATCTTAAATAGAGTATATCCAAAGTATAACTATTTTGATGTCTATCAGGCTCAAACAGTTCAGTTAGATTTTGACAAAGAGGTAAGATTTAAAGTCACTAGAAATAGTGACTACGGTGAACGTTACAAGCTATTCTTAATTAAAGAAAACAGTTTTGAAAAGAAATATACCCTTCAAGATTTTGGATTAAATGTTGTAACAGACAAAAACAAACTAGTTATTGTAGATACAATTCAATGGAATGGTCTCGCCAAGAAAGCTGGATTTCAGCAGGGAGATATTATTAGCGAATTCAAGATAGAGAATACCAATAGGCCTGACAAAGACTGGATTTATCCATTTGCATTAATTCTTCTGGGATTGTTTGGTTTTTCTAATTACAAAAGAGAGAAAAATTAAGCTAAATTTTTTTTTGCAATTGATATAAGAGTATCAATTAAGTTAGAAAGACCACTTTGTCGTTGAGCTGTAAGCAATTCTAAAATTCCAAGATTTTTAAAATCATTTTTACTTAGTTTTGAAATCTCTGCGATTTGCTCATTGTTTAGTAGGTCAATAACAAGTTTTGCGGTACCTTTTGTAATGAATGCATCGGCATCAAATCTATAGACCATTGTATCGTTAGATTGTTTCGAGCCAACAACCCAAAGATTAGAAGCACATCCAGCAATTTTATTATCATGGATTTTGTATTGATTGTCTAATTCAGCGGCATCGTTTGCTATATCAATTAAGTATTGCAAACGATCGGTTCCCTCCAGAACAGAAATTTCCATACCTTTAGCTTTAATTTTTTCAATAATCATTTGTAATAGTCGTAGTTAATATCGCATCAATGGGTAAAACAATACAGTTTTTACGATTTCTATTGTTAATATTTAAAAGCGACTTGAAATCCATAATCTCAAAAGTTTGTTTCGTATCAATTTGGTTAAAAAAGTTCATAATTTGTATTTTAAACAAGCCTAAGCTGTCCCAATTGAGCTTATTTATATTTTTGGAAAGTAATGAGGCCGATGCTTGGCAATAGATGCATACCTCACCTTCATACCTAAAATTACTTATTTGCTTATTCTTTAGATCGAATTCTATTTTAATCTCATCGCCGCAATTTTTATTTTTTAATATATTTTTAAATTGCGCATGTCCTTTCAAGCCAAAAGATTTTGTGTTGGCAGCAAGTTTAATTAACTCCTCCATAAATACATATTACTTTAGATAAGGGCCTATGTTTAAAATTAATACTTCTTTAACAAGATAATAAAACTGACCTATATTTATAATTAATTGTTCCTTTGCTAAATAATATGTCTGAAATGAAGGTATATTAGTAATAATAAAAATTTGGAAGTAATCGAGGGCTATAATTGATAAACCAAAAAAAATTACGAAAAGAAATAATACTCGAGAAAATAAGAAATTTTTAGAGTTTGATTTGTTTCCATGTATCCATTTTAAATTACAAATACCACATTGAACTTCTCTATTGCCAGTTCCAAGTTCTGATTTTTTTTACATCAAACTGATATTTACCACACTTACAATTTATGATCATTTGTTAGCCCCTGGCGGCATCATAGTAATGATTTTGATTTTAGAGTTATGTAATTTGTTTAAAAATAATGATTTTGTATTAGTAGGTTTGTATTTAATTATTCTTGTTAATAAAAGAGATTTTTCAAAAGATGTTTCTTTCTTTTTCTGAATAATATTGTTTTTTTTGACTTTTGTATTTTTTCTTAGTTCAGTTTTGGAGACTACGCTCTTAATTGCAGTTTTTTCTTTTGGTTGATTGTTTATCTCAATAGCAGCTTCATTGTTTTGAATACTATCTACAGCTTTTAAAATCTTTTCTGTGGTTAGTTTCTTTGCTTTTTGATTATTTGAAATAGGATTGATATCATGAACGGCATCTAAAATTTCATTTATTGAAAATTTTTTATTCATCAAATTTTTATATCATATTTTTAAAATAAATATAATTTTAAGAATACAACTTATAAACAGATATTTAAGCATGAGAAACTTTCTTTTATTTTTATCCACCTTAACCTGTTGGGCACCTACCTGGTATCTTATAAAATTTCAGTTTGGAATTGTTGATCCTATTGTGTCTGTATTTTATCGCTTTTTTTTAGCTGGTTTAATTCTATTTGTTATTTTACTTATCGCAAAAAAAAATATGATCTTTAGAATAAGAGACCATGCTCGCTTTGCAGCTCTTGGAGTAGCATTGTTTTCTTTAAACTATATATTTTTTTATTCTGCCAATACTTATTTAATAAGTGGAATAGTTACTGTAGCTTTCTCTTCAATTTTGATTATGAATATTTTAGGGGAGAGAATCTATTTTGGAGTTATCTCATCAAAGAAAACTTGGTTAGCTGCTGGGCTTGGAATTTTAGGAATCTTTATTATTTTTCAAAAAGAGATTCTGGCATTTGAATCTAGCAACAATATGCACCTAGGAATTGCTTTTTCTTTTATAGCAACTTTTTGGGCTTCTACTGGCAACCTACTGCATCAGAGTAATTTTAAAAACAAGATCCCTTTTTTTCCATCCTTGTCTTATGGAATGATTTATGGCTCTTTGTTTTCGCTTATGATCGCAAAATATCGTGGAGCTGAACTGATTTTTGACTTTTCTGCTTCGTATGTTTTTTCCTTTTTATATTTGGTGATATTTGGATCTGTTATTGCTTTTTATTTATATTTAAACTTATTAGAACGGATCGGATCGGCTAGAGCGGGCTACATAGGTGTAGTTATGCCAATAGTGGCCCTTTCTATCTCAACAGTTTTTGAAGGTTTGCAGTGGACTGAAAACTTAATCTATGGACTTCCTATTTTGATTGTTGGATGCGTGTTGATTCTTGATCAAAAATCCAAATCAGAACTATAGAAGAGACGTCTTTTTTATTGTCATCAATTCATTAATTATGTAAAAACTTGCCATCATGCCCCCTTAGCTCATTTGGTAGAGCAATTGATTTGTAATCAATAGGTGATCTGTTCGAATCAGATAGGGGGCACCACTTTCTTTAGATAGCTAATTAAATAATAAAAACTTTGTTAATAAGTTATTTGCTATTTTGGCAAAAATAAATCACTCTTAACAAAAAGTTAATTTATGAATAAAATTTTAATATTAGGCTTTGGTGTAGCTAGCACTGCTTACATATCGCTTTTAGATCATAATAAAAAAAAAGTGTCCGTATTAGGTACACCATTTGATCTTAAAAAAATCTCTAGCTTAAATGCATCTCACATTAAAAAAGATAAAAAATCTGGATTGGTTTTTTCAAATAATGTTAAATTTTACAATAACATAGAAGAGATTATCAAATCTAAATATTCCTTAGTTGTTGTTGGAGTTAACTCGAATGGAATTTTATGGGCTTCCAAGCAACTTCGTTTGCTGAAACCAGGCTGTCCTATTTTAATTTTAACGAAAGGCTTGTTTAAATCAAAAAATAAAATTTATAAACTTTCAGATTTTTTTAAGCAAAAAAATAAATTAACTAAAATAGTTTATGCAGCTGGCCCATGCCTTGCTGGTGAGCTGATAAACAAAACACACACAAGAACTGTATTGGCTAGCAATTCTATCATTAACGCAAAGTACGTTAAAAAAATATTGCAAAATGACTATTATCATCCAGATATTACTGCAGACATAGCTGGTGCAGAAATTTGCTCTGCGACCAAAAATATTTATGCAACAATCATAGGCTCTTCTGTTGGGCAGTCGAATAAATATTTGTCTAAAAAAGATAAGGAAAAAAATTATTTTAATGCTGCTTCTGCATTGTTTGAACAGTCTATTCGCGAAATGAATATTATAGTTACAAAATTTAAGGGACAAACGTCAACTGTATTAGGTCCTGCTGGAACTGGTGATCTTTACGTGAGTGCTTTAGGAGGAAGAAATAGCAAAATGGGTTCTTTTTTAGGTAATGGTTTTTTGTATAAAAACATCATTAAATCACAAATGAAAAATATTACAGTGGAAGGTGCTGAGCTGATGCTTGATGTTGGTTCCTTGTTATTAAAGACAGTTGGGAAAAAGAATCTGCCTCTAGCAAGCCTTTTGTTGAGCTCTCTTAAAAACAATAAAAAATTAAAGATAGATTGGAAAAAATTTTCAAATTAGTTAATTTTTGCGACATTTTGTGTGGTTAATTAGCTCAATCCCTTATTTATTAGAATATAAATTAGGTGTATAGACAAGGCCTATGGAAACTGAGTTTTTAAGAGATTATGCAACAATTTTGATTTTTTTATTCATCTCGATTGGCCTTGGCTTTGGGTTTATTTTTGTTAATTTTTTATTTTCACCAAGCAATCCTGACACGGAAAAGCTATCAGCTTATGAATGTGGTTTTGAGGCTTTCTCAGACTCTAGAATGAAATTTGATGTGCGATTTTATTTAGTAGCAATCCTATTTATTATCTTTGACCTTGAAGTAGCTTTTTTATTTCCTTGGGCTGTAACTTTGGGACAATTAGGACCCTTAGGTTTTTGGAGTATGATGATATTTTTAACAGTTCTTACGATTGGTTTTATTTATGAGTGGAAAAAAGGAGCGTTAGATTGGGAATAGTACCTGCCGAAAAATTGAAAGACATTCCAAAAGAATTCAGAGAAGTAGCTGAAGAATTTACGGAAAAAGGATTTGTTACCATTGGTAGCGATAGACTCATAAATTGGGCTAGAACTGGATCTTTGCACTGGATGACTTTTGGTCTTGCATGTTGTGCTGTTGAAATGATGCAAACCTCAATGCCGAGATATGATCTAGAACGTTTTGGAGCTGCTCCAAGAGCCTCTCCTCGTCAGTCAGATGTCATGATTGTTGCTGGAACTTTAACAAATAAAATGGCTCCTGCTTTAAGAAAAGTTTATGATCAAATGCCAGAACCTAGATATGTAATTTCCATGGGTAGCTGTGCTAATGGCGGTGGTTATTATCACTATTCTTATTCGGTAGTAAGAGGTTGTGATAAAATTGTGCCCGTAGATATTTATGTTCCAGGTTGCCCACCTTCGGCGGAAGCATTGCTGTATGGTATTTTGCAACTTCAAAAAAAAATAAGAAGAGAAGGAAGTCTTCAACGCTAATGTCAGAAATTTATCAAAATTTAAAGAAATTAGTTTTAGAAAAAAAAGAACTAAAGCTTAAAGAGGTAGATTTGACTCATGATAATCTTATTTTAAACTGTGATGTAGATAACATTATTCATAATATTGATATTCTAAAGAGATCTCCTGAATTTAAATTTCGTCAGTTAATAGATATCTTAGGAGTAGATTATCCTCAACAAAGTAAAAGATTTGAAGTTATTTATTTGTTTTTAAGTCATGAAAATAATTTTAGAATTTCTTTAAAGATCAAGATTGGAGATGAAGAGATAGTCCCAACTCTTACAGATATTTTTCCATCAGCCAACTGGCAAGAGCGAGAAGTTTTTGACATGTATGGAATTCGATTTGCTGATCATCCTGATCTCAGAAGAATTTTGACTGACTATGAATTTGAAGGCTATCCATTAAGAAAAGATTTTCCTCTAACTGGATATAAAGAGGTCAGATATAGCGCAGAACATCAAAAAGTTATTTACGAACCAGTTAAGCTAGCTCAAGATTATAGAGATTTTAATTTTGAGAGTCCTTGGGAAGGGTCTGAATATATTAAAAAAGAACAAGACAAAGTGGAAGAAAAGAAATGAGCAAACATACCAAAACAATGAATCTAAATTTTGGTCCACAACACCCTGCAGCACACGGTGTACTTCGTTTGATTCTTGAATTGGATGGAGAGGTTATTGAAAGAGCCGATCCTCATATTGGTTTATTACACAGAGGAACTGAAAAATTAATTGAACACAAAACATACACCCAAGCTATTCCATATTTTGACAGATTGGATTATGTCGCTCCCATGAACCAAGAGCATGCATTTGCTATGGCAGTGGAAAAGCTTCTGAAAATTGAAGTGCCTATTCGAGCTCAGTATATCAGAGTAGTTTTTTGTGAGATCGGAAGAATTTTAAGCCATATTTTAAACATTACAACACAAGCATTAGATGTTGGTGCTTTAACACCTTCTTTGTGGGGTTTTGAAGAACGCGAAAAACTTATGGTATTTTATGAACGAGTGTCCGGTTCAAGATTACATGCCAACTACTTTAGACCTGGTGGTGTTCATATAGATCTGCCCACTGGTCTTGCGGATGATATTTATAAATTTTGCGAAACTTTTCCTGACGTAATTAATGATTTAGAAACTTTGCTTACTGACAATAGGATTTTTAAACAAAGAAATGTAGATATAGGAATTGTCTCTAAGCAAGAAGCTTTGGATCATGGTTTTTCAGGAGTTATGCTAAGAGGATCAGGAGTACCTTGGGACTTAAGAAAATCTAATCCTTATGAATGTTACAACGAATTTGATTTTAAAATTCCAGTAGGAAAAAATGGTGATTGTTACGATAGGTATCTTTGCCGGATAGAAGAAATGAAAGAAAGCATTTCTATTATGAAGCAAGCTCTGCAAAAAATGCCAGAGGGACCTGTAATGACAGCCAATACAAAGGTAGGACCTCCAAAACGTAAGGAAATGAAAATGAGTATGGAGGCACTAATCAATCACTTTAAATTATATACAGAAGGTTATCATGTACCTAAAGGAGAAGTGTATACTGCTGTTGAAGCTCCTAAAGGAGAGTTCGGTGTTTATTTAGTGTCTGATGGTTCCAACAAACCTTATCGCTGTAAAATTAAAGCACCTGGATTTACACACTTGCAAGCTATGAATTATATGATCAAAGGACACATGTTAGCGGATGTTCCGGCTGTATTAGGTTCTATGGACATTGTTTTTGGAGAGGTTGACCGATGAGTGGAAAGCACGTTGCTAAAGACCAGCCAAAATCATTTATTTTTTCTTCAGAAAATTTAAAAACAAAAGATATAATATTAAAAAAATATCCAGAAGTTAGAAAAAAAAGTGCTGTAATGCCTTTATTAAATTTAGCTCAAAAGCAAAACGATGGATGGATATCATTAGCAGCGGTTCAATATATTGCTGACTTGTTAGAAGTTCCTTACATAAAAGTTTATGAGGTTGCTACGTTTTACACTATGTACAATCTTGCCCCTGTAGGAAAATATTTTGTCCAAGTGTGTACTACAACGCCCTGTGCAATAAGAGGCTCAGGAAAAATAGTAGAAGCTTGTAAGAAATATATTTCTAGTAACGAAGGACATCTAAGCGAAGATAAAAAAAGCTCATGGATTGAAGTGGAGTGTTTAGGCGCTTGTGTTAATGCACCTATGATACAAATTAACGAAGATTATTATGAGGATTTAGATGCCATTTCAGCAGAAAAGATTTTTAAAAGCTTTAAAGACGACAACTTGCCAAAATTAGGATCTCAAAAGGGAAGAAAAGGATCTGAACCGATTAAACAAAGATTAACTTTATTAAAAAATTAAATGCTAGAAGATAAAAATAGAATATTTAAAAATTTATACGGAGATGAGAGTTTTAGCCTTCCTGCCGCTGAAGTTAGGGGTGATTGGAAAGATACTAAAGAAATCATTTCTAAAGGAAAAGATTGGATTATAGAAGAGGTTAAAAAATCAGAGCTACGCGGTAGAGGTGGCGCCGGATTTCCTACTGGAGTTAAATGGTCTTTTGCACCGAAAGAAGTCAAAGAAGGAAGACCTCATTATCTAGTAATTAATGCCGATGAATCAGAACCAGGAACATGCAAAGATAGAGATATATTAAGGTATGAGCCTCACAAATTAATCGAAGGATGTTTAATTGCAGCCTACGCAGTAAGTGCAAATATTTGTTACGTCTACATTAGAGGCGAGTATGTAAATGAAGGTAAGGTTTTACAAGAGGCAATTAATGAGGCTTATGAAAAAGGTTATTTAGGAAAAAATGCTGCAGGAACTGGATGGGATCTAGATATTTTCATTCACTATGGAGCAGGAGCATATATTTGTGGCGAAGAAACAGCCTTATTAGAAAGTCTTGAAGGAAATAAAGGTCAACCAAGATTAAAACCTCCTTTTCCAGCGTTGATAGGTCTTTATGGGTGTCCAACTATTGTTAACAATGTAGAAACTGTTGCGGTAGTTCCTACTATCTTAAAAAGAGGAAGCGAATGGTTTGCCTCTTTTGGAAGAGTAAAAAACAGAGGAACTAAAATTTTTTGTATTTCTGGAAATGTTAACAACCCATGCAATGTTGAAGAAGAAATGGGCATTCCTTTAAAAGTTTTAATAGAAAAACATGCGGGTGGAGTAATAGGTGGATGGGACAATCTACAAGCTGTAATTCCTGGAGGCTCATCTATGCCCCTACTTCCAAAGAATATTTGTGAAACTATAAATATGGATTTTGATGCTTTGATCGAGGCGAAAAGTGGCTTAGGAACAGCAGGCATAGTAGTAATAGATAAGTCGCAAGATATTGTTAAGTGCATGACTAGAATAGCCAGATTTTATAAACATGAAAGTTGTGGTCAATGCACTCCATGTAGAGAAGGTACGGGTTGGATGTGGAGAATGTTAGAACGAATAGGTCGAGGAGAATCTAATATTTCTGAAATTGATATGCTTATGGATGTCACCAAGCAAATTGAAGGACATACGATTTGTGCTTTTGGTGAAGGTTCTTCATGGCCTGTCCAAGGTCTTTTAAGACACTTTAGAAAAGAAATGGAAGCAAAGTGTAATTCAGACCAATATCATTTAAGGAAAGACATAATTTAATGCCAAAAGTCAAAGTAGATGGAGTAGAGATTGAAGTTGAGAATGGAACTACCGTTTTGCAAGCTTGTGAAATTGCAGGCAAAGAAATACCAAGATTTTGTTATCATGAAAGACTTTCTATAGCTGGAAATTGTAGAATGTGCTTAGTGGAAATAGAGAGATCAGCAAAGCCTGTTGCTTCCTGTGCAATGCCAGCTGCAGAAGGACAAGTTATTTTTACAAATACAGAGATGGTAAAAAAAGCAAGAGAAGGTGTTATGGAATTTTTGCTTATTAACCATCCACTAGATTGCCCGATTTGTGATCAGGGTGGTGAGTGTGACCTTCAAGATCAATCAGTTAATTACGGTGGCCGAAGCTCTCGTTATGAATTGAACAAAAGATCTGTAAAAGAAAAATATATGGGACCGTTAATCAAAACCCAAATGAATAGATGTATACACTGCACAAGATGTATTCGTTTTGCAGAAGAAATTGCCGGTGTTCCTGATTTGGGCGCAATTAATCGTGGTGAAAACATGGAAATAACGACATTTCTTGAAAAAACTGTAGACAGTGAATTGTCAGCCAATGTCATCGACTTGTGCCCTGTCGGAGCACTTACTTCCAAGCCTTACGCTTTTGAAGCAAGACCTTGGGAGTTAACCAAAACAGAAACTATAGATGTTATGGATGCAGTTGGATCTAATATTAGAGTTGATACAAAAGGATGGGATGTAAAAAGAATTTTACCTAGAATAAACGAAGATATTAACGAAGAGTGGATATCTGATAAAACTAGATATGCTTGTGACGGATTGTCTTCGAACAGAATAGATCAGCCTTACATTAAAAAGGAAGGTAAGCTAACCCCATGTTCTTGGGAGGAAGCTTTTTTAAAAATTAGTGAAGAGTTTAAAAAAACTGCAAATATAGGTGGCCTAGTAGGAGACTTGGTAGATTTGGAAACTATTTTTTCATTAAAAAATTTACTATCAAGCGTTAGTGGAAGTGATTCGGTAGATTTTAGACAGAAAGATTTTTATATAGATCCATCTCATCCTTCTAACTATTTATTTAACACCCCCATTGCTGAAATCGATGATGCTGATTTATTTTTATTAGTTGGTGCAAACCCGAGATTAGAAGCAACGATGATAAATTCTAGGATTAGAAAAAACTTTGTTAGCAAAAAATCAGAAGTTTTTTCAATTGGAAACCCTGGAGATCAAACGTATAAAATAAATTTATTAGGTGATAATTTGAATATTCTTAAAGATATAGAAGCTGAAAAAAATTTATTTGCTGATAAAATAAAAAAATCAAAAAAACCAATATTTATAATTGGTGAAAGTGTGTTGAACTCTAAGCAAGGAAAGTTTGTTTTGGAAACTTCAAAAAATATTTTGAAAAAATACAATGCTCTCTCAGGTCTTAATACACTTCATAGAAATGCGTCTTCTGTAGGAGCTTTAATGCTGGGTGCTTACAATACTAACCAGGACGTTTTGAAAAATGAAATTTTATATTTGATCGGCGCAGATGAAATAGAAATTGATAGTAAAAATAAGTTTATTATTTACCAAGGCTCTCATGGTTCTAAAAACACAAAGATAGCAGATGTTGTTTTGCCTGGAGCTGCTTATACGGAAAAAGATAGTTTATATGTTAATTTAGAAGGCAGAGTACAAGCTGCATACAAAGCCTCTTTCCCCCCTGGAGATGCAAAAGAAGATTGGAAAATTTTAAGAGCTTTATCGGATGTGCTTAAAAAACCACTAAAATTTAATACTATTGAACAGTTAAGGTCTAAAATATTTGAATCATTTTCTGTTTTGCCGGAGATTAATCAACTGCCAAAAGTAAAGACTGAAAATTTATCCATAGCATCTGTAGACACGCTAGATTCCAAAGTAAACTTTACTATTTTAGATTATTATCAAACCAATGAAATTGCCAGATCCTCCAAAACTATGATGGAGTGCAAAAGTGCCAGAGAGCAATTGGCAAAAACAGGAACGGACGATTAGAGATGATGTCTGAATACTTAAATATTATACTTTTTGATAGCTTGAAGATATTGGCGTTATTAATACCTGTTTTAATTGCTGTAGCTTTAATTGTTTGGGTAGATAGAAGAGTGTGGGGTCTTGTACAGCTAAGAAAGGGTCCAAATGTAGTTGGTCCATTTGGTTTATTTCAAACTGTTGCTGACGCTTTAAAATATATTTTTAAAGAAATAATTATTCCAGCGGGTGCAAATAAGATTATTTTTATTTTAGCCCCAGTCGTTACTATGTCCTTAGCTTTATTAGCTTGGGCAGTAATTCCTTTTGGAGAAAACCTTTATGTAACCAACATTAATGTTGGAATTTTGTATTTATTTGCAGTTTCTTCTTTGGGAGTTTATGGAATTATTATGGCAGGATGGGCTTCCAATTCAAAATATCCTTTTCTTGGAGCATTAAGGTCAGCAGCTCAAATGGTATCGTATGAAGTTTCCATAGGATTGGTTATTATCACTGTTCTATTGTGTGTAGGTTCTTTAAATCTAGTTGATATTGTTGTTGCTCAAAAAAATATATGGTTTGCCATTCCTTTGTTTCCCATGTTCGTTATTTTCTTTATTTCAGCTTTAGCAGAAACCAATAGGCCTCCTTTTGACCTTCCTGAAGCAGAAGCAGAGCTTGTCTCTGGATATCAAACTGAATATTCAGGAATGATGTATGCACTTTTTTGGCTTGGAGAGTATGCGAATATATTATTAATGTGCGCACTAGGTTCTATTTTATTCCTAGGTGGGTGGCTATCTCCATTGGATATCACTCCATTCAATCTTGTTCCTTCTCCTATTTGGCTGATTTTCAAAATTCTACTATTATTTATTTTATTTGCATTGGTAAAAGCAATTGTACCAAGATATAGATACGATCAATTAATGAGATTGGGATGGAAAGTATTCTTACCTCTCTCTTTATTTTGGGTGGTATTGACTTCGGGGTTTTTATTCTACTTTGACTTACTTCCAAATTAAATATGAAATTTGATAGAATTATAAAGACAATTTTTTTAGTAGAGTTTGTAAAAGCTCTATATTTGGCAATTAAATACATGTTTAAAGACAAGGCTACTATCAACTATCCTTTTGAAAAAGGCCCTTTAAGCCCAAGATTTAGAGGGGAACATGCCTTACGTAGATACCCAAATGGAGAAGAGCGATGCATTGCTTGTAAATTGTGTGAAGCAGTATGTCCCGCTCAAGCAATTTCTATTGATGCAGAACTAAAAGAAGACGGTTCTAGAAAAACTACTAGGTATGATATTGATATGGTTAAGTGTATTTATTGTGGCCTTTGTCAGGAAGCTTGCCCAGTAGATGCAATAGTACAGGGGCCCAATTTTGAATTTTCTACAGAAACTAGAGAAGAGCTTTATTACAACAAAGATAAGCTAATGGATAACGGAGATAGATGGGAAAAAGAAATTGCTCATAATATAAAAAAAGATAAAGCCTACAGGTAATGCTAGCTCATTCAATTATATTTTATTTTTTTTCATTTATAACAATCGCATCCTCTTTAATGGTGATCGCTAGTAAAAATACTGTTCATGCAGTTTTTTTTTTAATACTTGATTTTGTTAGTATATCATCTTTGTTTATCATGATGGGAGCTGAATTTTTAGGAATGCTCACATTGATTGTTTATGTCGGTGCAGTAGCAGTACTTTTTCTATTTGTTGTTATGATGATTAATGTCAATTTTTCAGAATTAAAATCTGGTTTTTTAGAATACATACCATTTGGATTGCTAATCGGTCTTGTTATTTTGTTAGAACTTGGAATGATGATTGCTACCTGGAAATACAAACCTGATTTTGTACCATCTAATACGATTATAAATAAAACTATTACTAATACAGAAAGCCTAGGCCTAGTAATTTACACAGATTATATTTTCTTTTTTCAATTATCAGGTTTTATTTTATTAGTAGCGATGATTGGTGCTATCGTTTTAACCTTTAGAAGAAAAGAATCTCTTAGAAGACAAGACATTACCACACAAGTTTCTAGAGAGAGAACAGATTCAGTTGAATTGGTTGAAGTGAAGCATTCCGAAGGAGTTAAAATAAATGATTGAAATTGGATTAACCCATTATTTATTCCTTGCGTCTATAATTTTTACAATTGGTGTAATAGGAATATTTTTAAACAGAAAAAATGTAATTGTAATTTTAATGTCGGTGGAACTAATTTTAATTGCTGTAAATATTAATTTAGTTTCATTTTCTGTTTATTTGAATGATATTGTTGGGCAGGTTTTTACATTGTTTGTATTAACTGTAGCAGCCGCTGAGGCCGCTATAGGGCTTGCTATATTAGTGGTATTTTTCAGAAACAAAGGCTCTATTCACGTAGATGATATCAACTCTTTAAAAGGTTAAACAATGGCTTATTTATTAGTTTTTTTGCCATTAGTTGCCTCTTTCATAGTTGGTATTTTTGGTAGAATTTTAGGAGATAAAATTTCACAATTTATTACGTGCTCGTTTGTTTTAATTTCATCTGTTTTATCTATCTATATCTTTTCTGACGTTGCTATAAATTCTAACATCTACAATCTTAAGATTTTTAACTGGATCACTTCTGGAGGCCTAGTACTTAATTGGTCTATCAATATCGATACTCTTACTTCAGTCATGTTGGTAGTTGTCACTTCGGTTTCAGCTTTAGTTCATGTTTACTCAGTAGGATATATGTCTCATGATCCTGACAAACCCAGGTTCATGTCTTACTTATCTTTATTTACTTTTATGATGTTAATGCTAGTCACATCAGATAATTTTTTACAGCTATTTTTTGGCTGGGAGGGAGTAGGTCTTGCATCTTATCTTTTGATAGGATTTTGGTATAAAAAACCATCAGCCAATTCAGCAGCCATAAAAGCATTTGTTGTCAATAGAGTAGGAGATTTTGGTTTAGCGATTGGTATTTTTTTAATATTCAAATACACAGGCAGCGTTAATTTTGTAGATGTGTTCAAAGCTATTCCAACGCTTTTAGATAAAAATATTAGCATGCTTGGCATTGAGTCTTCTTTAATTAACTTTATTTGTATTTTTCTATTTATTGGGGCGATGGGTAAATCAGCGCAGATTTTTTTACACACTTGGCTACCTGATGCTATGGAAGGACCAACACCTGTTTCTGCATTAATTCATGCAGCCACCATGGTTACGGCGGGAGTTTTTCTAGTTGTGAGATGTTCGCCAATATTTGAATACTCTCCTTTTGTTTTAAATATTATAGTTTTGGTTGGCGCTACTACAGCTTTTTTTGCTGGTACCATTGGCCTTGTTCAGAACGATATTAAAAGAGTGATAGCGTATTCAACATGTAGTCAATTAGGGTACATGTTCTTTGCAGCTGGTTTGGGAGCTTATCATATTGCTATTTTTCATTTATTTACACATGCATTTTTTAAAGCGCTTCTTTTTTTAGGAGCTGGATCTGTCATTCATGCATTTAATGACGAGCAGGATATGAGAAACATGGGAGGTGTTTGGAAAAAAATTCCTTACACTTATTCATTAATGATTATTGGAACCTTGGCACTAACAGGCTTTCCTTTTCTTTCAGGTTTTTTTTCAAAAGATGCAATTATAGAAACTGCCTATAATTCAACTTCTTTTTTTGCTGGTTATGCAGTTACTATTGGAGTGTTAACAGCTTTTATGACTTCTCTTTATTCGTGGAGGTTAATTTTTATGACTTTTCATGGAACCTATAACAACAAAAACATTAGTCTATCTAAGGTTCACGAATCTCCAGCAGTAATGCTTGTGCCTCTTTTATTTCTTGCTTTAGGTGCGATTTTTGCTGGTTACGCTTTTAAAGACTATTTTATAGGTTCTCAATTTATCCAATTTTGGAGCAGTTCAATTTTCTTTTTAAAAGAGTTTGTTTTGCTGCATCCTCCTTTGTGGTTTTTATTACTAACTCCAATTTTAGTTTTATTAGCCATTCCACTTTCTTATTACTTTTTTGTCAAAGATAAAAAATCTCTGGATGGTTTTGTAGAAATAAACAAACCTCTTTATAATTTTCTAGTAAACAAATGGTACTTTGATGAGTTGTATGATTTTTTATTCGTGAAGCCCGCCAAAAAGATAGGTGCTTTTTTTTGGAAAATTGGAGATGGTACAATCATAGACGGCTTTGGTCCTGATGGTCTAGCTAAATTAGTCAAATTAGTTTCAGATAAGGCTGTTCAATTTCAGTCAGGGTTTTTATATCATTACGCTTTTGTTATACTGATAGGGCTTTCAATCTTATTAACCTACATGATGATTTTTTAATTAATGAACTTACCGATATTAACCATAATCACTTTTCTTCCTTTGATAGGAGTTTTTTTTATTCTTTTTAACAAAGGAGAAGAAGAGAGGGTAGGTAAGATTAGTTTTCATGTGTCTTTGCTAACTTCTTTGCTAGTTTTTGTTTTGTCATTATTTTTATGGTTTAGCTTTGACAAAACCATATCCTCTTTTCAGTTTGTCGAAGAAAAAAAATGGATCATTGACTTTGTGAAATACAAAGTAGGAGTGGATGGTATTAGTATCCTTTTTGTTGTGCTGACTGCCTTTATTACTCCAATTTGTATTGTTGCAACCTACAATAGTGTAAAATTTAGAAAAAAAGATTTCTTTATTGCTCTACTAGTGATGGAGACAATGATGATAGGAGTTTTTTGTTCCTTAGATCTTTTCTTATTCTATCTTTTTTTTGAAGCAGGATTAATACCCATGTTTTTAATTATTGGTATATGGGGTGGGATTAGACGAGTGTATGCGGCTTTTAAATTTTTCTTATACACACTTCTAGGATCTGTTTTTATGCTGATTGCAATTATATTTATATATATGCAAACAGGAACCACAGATGTGGAGGCTTTGTTAGCCTTGGATATACCTGTGCAATATCAATATTTATTGTGGCTTGGTTTTTTTGCTTCATTTGCTGTTAAAACACCAATGTGGCCAGTTCACACTTGGTTACCAGATGCGCATGTTGAAGCTCCTACTTCAGGCTCAGTAATTCTAGCAGCTATTTTGCTTAAAATGGCAGGCTATGGTTTTATTAGATTTTCCCTTGGTTTATTTCCAGTAGCTTCAGATTTTTTCTCACCTTTGGTATTTTCATTGAGTATAATAGCTATTGTTTACACGTCCCTTGTAGCCTTAGTCCAAAAAGATATGAAAAAATTGATAGCCTACTCGTCAGTTGCTCACATGGGCTTTGTTACTATTGGTATTTTTGCTTTCAATTCACAAGGTATCGAAGGAAGTATATTTCAAATGATAAGTCACGGCATAGTGTCTGCTGCTTTATTTCTTTGCGTAGGTGTTGTTTATGACAGAATGCATACGAGACAAATTTCAGATTATGGTGGGGTATCAAACGTAATGCCCAATTATGCAATTGTATTTATGGTTTTTATCTTAGCAAGCGTAGGACTTCCAGGAACCAGCGGTTTTGTTGGAGAGATTTTAGTTTTGATTGGAATATTTAAAACGAACTATTTGGTAGCTTTCTTTGCAGCTACAGGAGTTGTTTTGTCAGCTTGTTATAGCTTATCATTATATAGAAGAGTTTGTTTTGGAGAAATTATCAATGATAAGGTTAAAGTTTTAAAAGATATGAATTATTCAGAATATATTACTTTAATACCTTTACTGATTCTTGTAATTTTACTTGGAGTTTATCCAAACATTATTTTAGATACAATTTCAACAAGTGTGGAAAATTTAGTCTCTGTTTACAATGTTAAAATTTCAACATTTAATAATTTAATGATTAAATAATTATGGAAAATATTAATTTTATATATCCGGAAATTTTTATAGCAATTTCTATTTTAGGATTGTTAATGGTTGGAGTTTTTAAAACCAATAGTTTTAATTTAGTTACTAAGCTTACTTCGTTTATGCTTTTGATAACTATACCTATAGTTTTTTTGAATAGTACTGTTTCGATGAAGCTATTTTCAAATAACTACATAGTCGATGAATTGTCTTCTTTTTTAAAAATACTTATTTTGGGGTCTAGTGCTTTTGCGTTATTTTTTACTGATCAGTACATAAAGAAAAATAAATTAGATAAATTTGAATATCCAGTATTGATTACAACAGCTATACTTGGAATGTTTGTGATGGTCAGTTCAAATAACTTAATTGGCCTGTATCTTGGAATTGAGCTTCAGTCTCTTTCTCTTTATGTTTTGGCTTCATTAAGTAGAGATTCTACAAAATCTACAGAAGCCGGTGTTAAGTATTTTGTTCTAGGAGCATTGTCTTCTGGTTTGCTTTTGTACGGCTGTTCTCTAGTTTATGGATTTACAGGATCTACAAACTATTACGTAATTGCCGAAAACTTTTCTGCTGACAATATTGCTTTATTATTTGGTCTTGTCTTTATATTGATTGGATTGGCTTTTAAAATATCTGCTGTTCCATTTCATATGTGGACACCAGATGTTTATGAGGGTGCTCCTACTTCAGTAACAGCATTTTTTGCGTTAGCTCCAAAAGTCGCTGGCTTTGGAGCAATTATAAGAATTTTATATATTGCTTTTGGAAATGTTTTTGATGAGTGGCAGTCTATCTTGATTTTCATATCAGTAGCATCTATGATTTTGGGAGCCGTTGCTGCTATTGGGCAAACCAACATTAAAAGACTTATGGCCTATAGCAGTATTAGTCATATGGGCTATGGTCTTGCAGGGTTAGCCACTGGAATTAACGAAGGTGTGACAGCTTCTGTTCTTTATATTTTTCTTTATGTCGTAATGAACATCGGAAGCTTTGCCTGCATTCTCATTATGAAGAGAAAAGATATTTATTTAGAAAACATTAGAGACCTTTCTGGGTTGTCCAAAAATCATCCTCTTGTAGCTTTTTGCTTAACGGTAATGTTTTTTTCTTTGGCAGGTATTCCTCCCTTAGCTGGATTTTTTGCCAAATTTTATATTTTTATGGCTGTAGTTAAGGCGGATTTAATTATTTTAGCCGTAATTGGATTGGTAACTTCAGTAATTTCAGCGTTCTATTATTTGAGAATTATTAAAATAATATATTTTGATCCGGAACAAGAAAAGTTCGACCCAATCTCAAGCAAAGGTGTTAAAATTTCTTTAGCACTTTCAACCTTGTTAATATTATTTTACTTCTTGAATCCTTCTATACTAAATTTTTTCGTTAACCTTGCATCAAAGTCAGTTCAATAAAAGCAATGACCAAGACAATTTTTTATTTTGATAGTGTTAATAGCACCAACGATGAAGCTAAGAAATTAGTTGAAAATCATAAAGTTATGTCAGGCTTAGTGATTAGTGATCACCAAAAAAAAGGTAGGGGAAGGTTTGGTAATAATTGGGTATCCATGAAAGGAAATTTTATGGGGTCTGCTTTCTTTCCTGTTCGTAATTACAATTCTATTGACAGGTTGCAGTATAAAGTTTTAAAAACCCTTCTTAATTTATTTGTCAAAATTACCAAAAAAAATAATTTTAAAATTAAGAAACCTAATGATATTCTTATAGGAGACAAAAAAGTATGCGGAATACTTATAGAAAGCTTTGTTAACAATAATAAACTATTTGCCATCATTGGAGTAGGGGTTAATTTTATAAAAAATCCAATTCTTAAAAAGTATAAGGCAACTAATTTTAAAAAAGAGTTTAACAAATCAATAAACGTATTAGAATTTTCTAGAATTTTAAATCAAGAAATGAAAAAAACTATTATATGATTTTAATTGGAGATATAGGAAATACACAGTCTAAGTTTGCTCATTATAACAAAGGCAATAACAAGATATTTAAATTAAAAAATTTTAATACTTCCGATATAGAAAAAAATAAAGATTTTACAAAATTTGTTAATAATACAAAATTTACAAATGCTGTTATTGCATCAGTAGTTCCAAAGGTTTTTTTGAAAATTAAATCTGTATTGAAAAAAAAAATATAAAATGTTATGAGATTTTAGATAAAAAGTTAAAAAACCCAATTAAAATTAAGATTAGAAAGCCTAAGCAGTTAGGTTCTGATAGGTTAGCAAATGTATTTGCAGCTAACCAACTTTATAAATCTAATTGTATTGTGATTGATTTTGGCACAGCAACCACTTTTGATATTTTGTCTAAAAATGGAATTTATAATGGAGGGTTGATTACTCCTGGTGTTAGACTCTCTTTATCTACACTAAGTTCATTAACCGCACTGTTACCATTAATAAAGCTAAAGAAAACGAAGCAAATTATAGGAAAAGATACTATTTCAGCTATCAATTCAGGAGTTTATTGGGGCTATGTGGCAATGATTGATGGATTGTTAAAAAAAATTATATCAACTACTAAAAAAAAATATAAAGTAATTTTAACTGGTGGTTTGGCACATATTTTTTCAAATTCACTTCAATACAAATCTACAATCAATACAAACATCACCCTACATGGTGTTGTTGAAACCATTAAATACAATAAAAAATTATTTTAAATATGACGCAAGATAAAAATGAATTAGTTTTCTGTCCTCTGGGAGGAGCTGGTGAGATCGGCATGAATATGAATTTATATGGCTATGGATCTCAAGATGAAAAAAAATGGATTATGATAGATATTGGAGTTGGATTTACGGACGATTCCGTTCCGGGAATAGATTTGATGGTTGCTGATCCTGATTTTGTTGTGCAAAGAAAAAAAGATTTATTAGGAATCTTGTTAACTCATGCTCATGAAGACCATATAGGAGCTATTGCGCACCTTTGGCCATTATTAGAATGTCCAATATACGCAACTCCTTTTACTGCTTCTTTAATTAAAGAAAAACTAAGAGAAAAAAGAGTTCAAATAGGGGAGAACCTTAAAATCATTCAATTAAATGGAAATGTAAATTTAGGTCCTTTTGATATTGATTATGTATCGCTCACACATTCTATACTAGAGCCTAATGCCCTTTCTATAAAAACTCCTGCTGGTACATTATTTCATACAGGAGATTGGAAATGTGACAGTGAGCCTTTGATTGGTGAAAAAATGGATGAGGGTAAACTTAAGGACATAGGGGACAAGGGTGTTCTTGCTATGATTTGTGATTCTACCAATATATTTTCAGAAGGTAGATCAGGTTCTGAAAAAGATGTTCGTGATAGCATGATGACTATTATGGAAAATATTAAAAATAGAATTGTTGTTACTACTTTTGCTTCTAACGCTTCAAGAATGGAAACAGTTTTTAAATGTGCCGAAAAAGCAGGAAGGCACTTGTCTTTAGTGGGCAGGTCGATGCACAGAATTTATAACACAGCACGAGATTGTGGTTATCTACAAGATATTAAGCCACCATTAGATCCAAGGGATGCAAAAAAAATTCCAAGAAATAAAATTGTTTATCTTTGCACCGGTAGTCAAGGAGAGCCGATGGGAGCTATGAATAGAATAGTAAATGAAGAGCATCCAGATGTATTTTTAGACAAAGATGATACGGTTATTTTTTCTTCAAGAATTATTCCTGGGAACGAAAAAAAATTATTTAAAATGCATAATATACTGGTCAAAAGAGAAATAAATGTCTTATCTGAAGACAATGCTTTCATCCATGTCTCTGGCCATCCTGCAAGAGATGAAATGAAAGACATGTATAGTTGGATTAGACCCAAAATAGCAATTCCTGTTCATGGTGAACATCGTCATCTAAAAGAGCATTATGATTTTGCAAAACTTCAAGGAGTTAAACACCCAGCACTAATAGAGAATGGAGATATAATTAAAATATATCCTGGAGAACCAAAAATTATAGACAAGGTTCATAATGGAAAAATGCTAGTGGATGGGAATAGACTGATAGATGAGGATTCAAGATTTTTAAAAGATCGAAAAAATATTGCTAGCAATGGATTGATGGATGTAACTTTGCTTATATCTAAAAAGGGTCAGTTAGATCGAAACCCTATTATTAATTTAAGAGGTTTGCCATTGAATGAGGAGGAGTTTGATGAAATTTTATACGACCTTGAAGATGAGATAGTTAATATTACTAGCACCTACTCTCTCAATAATAAAAAACAAGAAAAAAATTTAATAGACGGGCTAAAATCTAATCTGAAAAAAATTATTTATAGCAAAACTAAAAAAAGACCTTACACCAATATAATTCTAATTCGTTTATAGGCATGTCCATAGGGGGTGGTTTTGTAATTTTTGTAGTTATTTGGATGGTAGTGTTATTCATGATTTTGCCAATTAGAATTTCTTCACAAATTGAAAATGACAATATCACCCCTGGAACCGATCCTGGTGCTCCCTCCAATCCTAATATAGTTAAAAAATTCTTAATAACCACTCTGGTTTCAGTAATAATATTTGCGATTATTATTCTTTTGACATATTTTGAAATTATAAATTTAAGAGAATATTTTTCACAACAATGAAACTATCAAACTTTTTTTTACCCATTCTTCGAGACGTTCCATCAGATGCCACAATAAAATCACATCAACTAATGCTTAGATCTGGAATGATACGACAGTCTGCTTCAGGAATCTATTCATGGCTACCTCTTGGCTTCAAAGTATTAAAAAAAATAGAATCCATTGTAAGGGATGAGCAAAATAAAGCTGGTGCTCAAGAGATGCTGATGCCCACTATTCAATCTGCAGATTTGTGGAAAGAAAGTGGACGTTATGACGGTTACGGATTGGAAATGTTAAGGATTAGAGACAGGCAAGATAGAGAACTTTTGTATGGCCCAACCAACGAAGAGCTTATTACACAAATTTTTAGAGATAATGTAAAGACTTACAAGTCATTGCCGTTAATTCTTTACCATATTCAATGGAAGTTTAGAGACGAAATTAGGCCTCGTTTTGGAATTATGAGATGTAGAGAATTTTTAATGAAAGATAGCTATTCTTTTGACGAAAATAAAGAAGGGGCCATTATTTCATATAACAAAATGTTTTGCGCCTACCTTAAAACTTTTGAGCGCTTAGGTTTAAGGGCAATCCCTATGGCAGCAGATACCGGTCCTATTGGAGGAGACCTTTCTCATGAGTTTATAATCTTGGCTGATACTGGAGAAAGTCAAATTTTTACAAGCAAAAAAATATTAGATTTGAAGATCAGCGATTTTAAGAATGATTCAGAAAGTTTAGCAAAAATGGTAAAATCTTACACAGATATATATTCTGCTACAGATGAAAAGTTTAACCAGTCTGATTTTGACAAATCTGTAGAAAAAAAAGATCAGCTTGTAACAAGGGGAATTGAAGTTGGGCACATCTTTTATTTTGGAGACAAGTATTCTAAGCCTATGAAGGCACTGGTAAACTCCAGTGAGGGAAAAAATATAACTATAGAAATGGGCTCCTATGGTATTGGCGTTTCAAGATTAGCTGGAGCAATTATAGAAGCTAATTATAAAGACAATGTTATGAAATGGCCTGCTAGCGTAACCCCGTTTCATGTAGCTGTTATATATTTAGGTAAAAAAAATGATGAAACTTTAAAGAAAAAAACTTCTGATGTTTATGAGAAGTTATTAAATAATTCTTTTGAAGTCCTTTTGGATGATACTGACGAAAGTCCAGCGAGTAAATTTAAAAATTTTGATCTCATTGGAATACCTTATCAGATTATTATAGGCGCAAAACAAAGTGGTGATGAGTTTGAGTTTAAAGAGCTAGGAGAAGAAAAAGAAATTATTAATCTTGATATTATTATAAACAAATTAAAGAAAATATATTTCAATTGATAACACAATCGGAGCTTCTTATTGTTAAAAGATACTTAAAACCCAAGAAAAAAGAAGGCATTCTTAAAATCATTTCAATTTTTTCATTTTTGGGAATTGGCTTGGGTGTAGCTACCTTAATCATTGTTATGTCTGTTATGAATGGTTTTCGATCCGACTTGATTGGAAAGCTCCTGTTATTTCAGCCACATATTTTAATTTATGAATTCGATAGTTTTAAGAAAAACAAAAAAAAATTGAAGGAATCTTAAGCAAGAATAAAATCAATCATCAAAGCATAAAACTTTCCTATAGTATTCAAGGATTGGTTATTAGTCAGGGAATAAATAAGGGAACTAATATTAGAGCAATTACTAAAAATGATTTTTTATCTGATGAGTTAATTAAAAAAAACATTATTAAAGGTGAATTAAAAAATTTTGAAAACAATTATGCCTCTATAGGTTCCAATTTTGCAGCAGATTTAGGTGTCACAGTAGGTGATAAAATTACAATTTTATCCTCCACAACAGAAAGCACTCCATTTGGAAACATTCCAGAGCAATTTGATTTTATTGTAGGTTCGGTATTTCATTCTGGCATTTACGAATTTGATAGCAATTTTGTTTTAATAAATGCAGAAAGCTCACCAGATTTTATAAAAAAACAAGGTACTAATAAAAATATAGAATTAAAGCTTAATAACCCTGATCAAGCCCAAAAAGTTAAAGATCTTTTAGAAGAAAATAAATTTAAAGTTTTTTCATGGATTGATAATAATAAAACTTTCTACGATGCTTTGTTGGTAGAAAGAAATGTTATGTTTATTATCTTAACTTTAATTATAATAGTTGCAGCTTTTAACATAGTCTCAGGACTAACAATTCTTGTTAAAAATAAGACTAAAGAAATTGCCATATTAAAAACAATCGGTTTTTCCAGCCTATCAATAAATAAAATATTTTTTATAACAGGATCTTTTATTGGAGCGGCAGGAACTTTGTTTGGCGTTGTTTTGGGTGTTTTGTTTTCTTATAATATCGAAAGTGTACGAATTTTTTTAAGTAATGTTTTAAATATAGAGATATTTCCAGCAGAAATATATTTTTTAAGCAAAATGCCTAGCGAGATTAGCATTCCAACTATTTTAACTATTTCTGGTATAGCTCTGGCTATTACTTTTTTGTCATCAATTATTCCTTCGATTAAAGCTTCAAAAATAAACCCAATTCAATCTTTAAAGTATGACTGATAATTTTTTAAATATTTCTGCTTTAAACAAATCTTATACAGACAGTAATGAAAAAATAAATGTTTTGTCAGATCTCAATTTAACATTGGCAGATAATTTAATTGTATCTCTATTGGGTCCTTCTGGTTCAGGAAAAAGTACATTGTTGCACCTTTTGGCACTCCTAGATAAGCCAAATTCAGGTGTGATAAAATTTAACAATACTGACCTAACAACCTTGTCAGATTTTGAAATGACCATTTATAGAAGAAATGAAATTTCTATAATTTATCAGAACAATAATTTGATTTCTGATTTAACAGCATTAGAGAATGTAGCAATTGCAAATATTTGCAAAAATAATGATAAAAAAAATGCAAACATATTAGCAAAGAAACTGCTGGTAGATTTTGGATTGGAAAATAGGGTAAATCATTTTCCCTATCAGATGTCTGGAGGAGAACAGCAGAGAGTTGCTATTGCTAGAGCAGTCATCAATGAGCCAAAATTAATTTTTGCAGATGAGCCAACAGGTAGTTTGGACCAAAAAAATTCGGATCTAGTTTTAGATTACCTATTTCAATTAAGAAAAAAAAATCGTTTGATTGTAATTGCAACCCACAATAGAGATTTGGCCCGCAAAACAGATTTAAGATTAACTTTATCAGATGGCAATGTTAAAGTTGATTCTTAATGCCTGAAAATAATTATTTTAATCACTTTAAAGTTCATACTCAGTATTCAATATGCGAAGGTGCTTTAAAAATTGTTGATCTAGCAGTGCATTGTACATCTAATAATGTTGCTTCAGTCGGTATTTCTGATTCTTTCAATATGTGTGGTGTTTTAGAATTTTCGCAAGAAATTTCAAAAGCAGGATGCCAGCCTATTATTGGCACTCAAATAAACTTTTCTTTTTCAGAAAATAATCTTGAGAAGATGGGTAAAATTTCTCTTGTTGCTAAAAATGACACTGGTTATAAAAATTTATTAAAACTTTCTTCAAGCTCTTACCTATCCATAGAAAAAAATGAAGACCCTCATTGCGATATTCAAGAATTAATTGACAATTCTGATGGTTTAATAGTTTTAGTGGGAGCCAGCCACTCTTTATTATCTTCCCTGGTACTAGAAAACAATATTTTAGATTCTGAACTTCTTCTTCAAAAGATTCAAAAATTTTTTGAAGGAAATCTTTATATCGAAATACAAAGACATAATGAACCTCATGAGCAAGCTTTAGAAACTCAACTTCTTTATTTTAGTGAAAAATTTTCCATTCCAATAATAGCTACGCACGAAGTTTTTTATTTAAAAAAAGACATGTATGAAGCTCACGACGCTTACATTTGTGTTGGTCAAAAAACTTACGTAAATGATATCAAGCGTCTTAGATATTCAGAAGAGCATTATTTTAAGTCAGATTATGAAATGAGCGAGCTTTTTTTGGATTTACCAGAAGCCTTAGAAAACAACAAGAACCTAGCCTTGAGATGTAGCTATAGACCCTTGACTAGTAAGCCGATGTTGCCAAATTTTAATACAGAATCTTCCAATGTTAATGACGAACTAAAAATTAATGCAAACAAAGGTCTGGAAGATAGGCTTAAGAATTTTATTTTAATTAATATAGCTGATGAAGATCAAAGACTAGCAACCAAACAGGTATATAAAGAAAGGCTAAATTATGAAATTGAGATGATTTCTAAAATGAAATTTTCAGGATATTTTTTAATTGTATCAGATTATATTAAATGGGCTAAAAGTAATAATATTCCTGTAGGACCAGGAAGAGGATCTGGTGCAGGATCATTAGTTGCCTGGTGCTTATCCATAACAGACCTTGATCCTATTAAGTTCGGTTTGATTTTTGAACGATTTCTAAATCCAGATAGAATTTCAATGCCAGATTTTGATATAGATTTTTGCCAAGAAGATCGTGATAAAGTTATTAATTACGTTAAAGACAAATACAAAAACAAGGTTGCGCAAATAATTACTTTTGGAAAACTTCAGGCTAGAATGGCTTTGCGTGATATTGGTAGAGTTATAGGTTTGCCGTATGGACGCGTAGATCAATTATCTAAAATGATTCCCTTTGATCCTTCAAGACCCTTAACGCTAGCAGAATCTGTTGCTATGGAACCAAGACTTCAAGAAGCTCAAAAAGAGGATCCGACAATCGAAAAACTTATCAATCTAGCTTTGAAGTTAGAAGGTTTATTTAGAAATATTGCAACTCATGCTGCAGGAATTGTAATTGGTGATAAAAATTTAACAGAAATAGTTCCATTGTACAAAGATCATGATTCAAGCATTCCTATTCCCGTTACCCAATTTGATATGAACTGGTCTGAGCAAGCGGGATTAGTAAAATTTGATTTTCTAGGATTAAAAACACTTACAGTTATTAAAAAAACAATTGAGTTAATAGAAAAAGATAGTCAAAAGCTAGATATAGAAAAAATTCCTTTAGATGATAGCAAAACATTTGAACTCCTCAGTTCAGGAGAGACAATGGGAATTTTTCAGTTGGAAAGCGCCGGCATGAGGGAAGTTTTAAAACAAATGATACCTAATAAGTTTGAAGATATTATAGCATTAGTAGCTTTGTATAGACCTGGCCCTATGCAAAATATTCCCTCATATAATAATCGAAAACATGGACTTGAAGAGCCTGATTATCTTCACCCTAAAATTGAAAACATATTAAAAGAAACTTATGGTGTGATTATCTATCAAGAACAAGTTATGCAAATTGCTCAAGCTTTATCAGGTTTTTCAGCAGGAAAAGCAGATATTTTAAGAAAAGCAATGGGTAAGAAAAAATCAGCTGAAATGGATAGGCAAAAAAAAGATTTCATTGAAGGCGCTATTAAAAATGACATTCCAAAAGAGCAGGCTGTTTATATATTTCAGTTAGTGGAGAAATTTGCTCAGTACGGATTTAACAAAAGTCATGCAGCTGCCTATGCTTTAATAGCTTATCAAACAGCTTATTTGAAGACTCATTATCCATTAAGTTTTTTTTCAGCATCTATGAGTATGGAGATGTCCAATACTGATAAGCTAAATCAGTTTTATGAAGAGTTAAAAAGACTTTCTATAAAAGTACATAACCCATGTATCAATCATTGTTTTGCAGATTTTGTCCCAAAGGATGGTACAATTTTTTATGCACTATCGGGAATTAAAGCCGTAGGATTTGAGGCAATATCTAATGTTATCAAAGAGAGAGAGGAGAATGGAAAGTTTTTATCTATGGAGGATTTTCTTAAGAGGGTAAGTAGCAAAGATATAAACAAGCTGCAACTCGAAGGCCTTATTAAAGCCGGTGCATTTGACTGCATAGATAAAAATCGTAGTAAACTTTATGAAAATGTCCCTGAAATTATTAAGCAATCAAAAAGTTACGATGAAAACCTTCAGGTAGATCAAATAAATCTATTTGAATCTCAGACAAATGACAATTTCAAAATTAACTTTACTGTACATCCAGCATGGGATGAGCCTGAAAAAATTAAAAGGGAATTTGAATCTATTGGTTTTTTTGTAAGTGAACATCCATTAAAAAACTATAAACACATTTTAGATAATTACAGTGTTGTTCAATTTCAGAGTTTTTCAGATAATAAAAATATTAATGAATGCATGTTGTCAGGCACAGTTATGGCTATACAGGAAAAAAAAACTGCAAAGGGTATGCCTTTTGCAATAGTTAAGTTTAGTGACCTAAGTAGAATGTTTGAGTTTTTTATTTTTTCAGAAGTGTTGGTTACCAATAGAGAAAAGTTATCTGCAGGAAAGTCTTTTTTAATAAATGTTAAAAGAGAAGTGCTCAAAAGCGGAATTGAAAGAACAAATGTTACAAAAATTTTTTTAATTAATGATATTTCTGAAAAGAAAATAGACAATCTCGATGTTACAATTAATAAGTTGGATGATATTGGAAGTTTAAAAAATCAGCTTTCCAAAAACGGAAAAACAGCAGTATCCTTATCTCATGTTGATAATGGTAAAAAAATGATTTTTAACCTTAAAAACAAAAGAACTGTTACTCTAGAATCGGTCAAAACCATTGAAAATGAAGGTTTTTTAACAAAAATTAATAATTAATAACCTTGATTTAAATTTTCATTCTTTTATAAGATCTTAAAATTTCGCACGAAGAAAATGGCGTAAGCTCCCGGTCCTGAAAAGGTAGTTTCTTCGGTGGATTAACCGAAAATATTTTATGAACTTACCAAGTGTAACAATTAAAGACCTTTTAGAAGCAGGAGTACATCTGGGTCATAAGACTTTTAGATGGAACCCAAAAATGAAACCTTTTATTTTTGGAGAAAAAAACTCAGTACACATTATCGACCTTTCACAAACCTTAGAACTTTTGAACAAAGCTCTTTTAGAGCTTCATAGATGTGCATCAAATAATGGAAAAATTCTTTTTGTTTCTACTAAAAAGCAGGCTTCAGAATTGGTTGCTAACGTAGCAAAAGAAACTAATAATTTTTATGTAAATCATAGATGGCTTGGTGGAATGTTAACAAATTGGAATACGATCAACAAATCAATAAAAAGATTAAAAAGAATTGAAGAAGATCTAAAACTAGAGGATACGGGATTCACTAAAAAAGAACTTATTAAAATGAGTATGGAAAAAGAAAAGTTAGATCGATCGTTGGGTGGTATCGCTAATATGAAAAAACTTCCAGATATGATTTTTATTATTGATACGAACATAGAATCTTTAGCAGTACTAGAAGCAAAAAAATTGAATATTCCAATAGTTGCTGTTGTAGATAGCAATTCAAATCCAGAGTTTATTGATTTTCCTATTCCAGGCAACGATGATGCTAGACGATCTATAGATTTGTATTGTGATCTCGCATTAAAAACAATTCAAGATGCACAATCTAAAATGAGCGGAGATAAAGATCAAGTATCAAATATTTCTGATATTTCTGAAAAAGTATCGGAAATTAAAAAAGAATCAAAACCTGAAGTATCTTTAGAAATTGATAAAAAGTTAATTAATTAATTTTTTCATGAGCATTTTTGATAAAGTAAAAGAATTGCGTGACCTTACAGGTGCAGGAATGGTTGATTGCAAAAACGCCCTTTCAGAGAATGATGAAAATATTGATTTAGCTATTGAATATTTAAGAAAAAAAGGAATTGCAAAAGCTGCAAAGAAATCCGACAGAAGTGCTGCAGAAGGTTTAATTACTATTGTTAAATCTTCAACAAAAGCATCTATTGTTGAAATAAACTCCGAAACAGATTTTGTTGCAAAAAATCCAGAATTTAATTCTTTTTGTGAGCAGGTTTCAAATCTTTGCTTAGAATCAAATAGTTTAGAATCTCTAAAAGAGAAGAAGACAGATAAAGATTTAACTGTATCTGAAACTTTAATAAATTTAATTGCAAAAATTGGAGAAAATATTCAAATAAGAAGATTTAAAAACATTCATTGCAAGTCTCAAGTGTCTACCTATATTCACAATAAGCAAAATGATAATTCTGGTAAATTGGCAGTACTTTTGTCTTATGCGTCTGACAATAAGGATTTAAGTAAAGATTTTGCAAATCAATTATGCATGCACATAGCGGCGATGTCTCCTCAGTCATTAGATGAAAGAGGAATTAGTCAAGAATTTTTAGAAAGTGAGAAAAAAATTATGAAAGATCAATTGTTAGAGGGCGGGAAAAAACCAGAGATGATTGATAAAATTATTTTAGGAAAAGTTTCTAAAATCATTAAAGACAATACATTATTAGGACAGAAGTGGGTTATCAACCCTGAACTAACAGTGCAACAAGCAATTGATGGTTTTGTAAAAGACAACAAATCCTCATTTTCAATAGAGGACTTTGTTAGATATAAAGTTGGTGAAGGTATAGAGGTAAAAAAATCTGACTTTGCCAATGAAGTTAAAGATTTAACTAGCTAGGTTTGTTCTATGAGTACGAATTCTAAACTCATTTCTTTTGAAGCTAAGATGCAAAACACCATTCAAAGTCTCACACAAGACTTGTCAACTATAAGAACAGGTAGAGCGCATGTTTCTATGCTAGATTTAATTAAGGTTGAAGTCTATGGACAAAAAATGCCCATCAATCAAGTTGCTACAATTTCTACTCCAGAATCTCAATTATTGACAGTTCAAGTTTGGGATGCAGCTAATGTAAAATTTGTAGATAAGGCTCTTAGAGAATCTGATTTAAATATCAATCCCACAGTTGATGGTCAAATAGTAAGAGTCCCTGTCCCAAAGCTTTCAGAAGAAAGAAGATTGGATCTTATAAAGATTGTAAAAAATCAGTCTGAGAAAATAAAAATATCTATAAGAAATATTAGAAGAGAAGGCATGGACTTATTAAAAAATTTACTAAAAAATAAAGACATTTCAGAAGATGATAACGCCAAACTCTCGAATGAACTACAGCAAATAACCGACAAGTTTATTAATGAGGTCGACAAAAAAATATCAGAAAAAGAACAAGAAATCATCAAGGTATGAATAAAGTAAACCACGTTGCTATCATTATGGATGGTAATGGGAGGTGGGCATTAAAAAGAAATAAGCCGAGAAATTTTGGTCACCAAGAAGGTTTGAAAAATATTTCATCTTTAATTGATTTTGCTAAAAAAAATAAAATTAAGTTTTTAACATTATTTGTTTTTTCTTTAGACAATTGGAAAAGGTCCAAAAGAGAAGTAAATTTTTTATTTAATCTTTTAGAGAAATTCTTAGATAAAAATATTAACGAATTAATAAAAAAAAAGATAAAAATAAAATCAATTGGTGAGAGAAAAAATCTAAGCAAAAAACTTATTAATAAAATTAAAAAAGTAGAAAAGCTATCCTCTGTTAATTATGACATTACAGTTAATCTTGCATTTAATTATAGCTCGAAAACTGAAATAATTGAATCTTTAAAAAAATCCATTAAGCAAAAAGCAAAGATTACTGTAGATACCATTAAAAACAATCTTTATACCAAAAATATTCCTGATCCCGAGCTGCTTATTAGGACTGGAGGTAAAAATAGACTTAGCGATTTCATGCTTTGGCAAATGTCTTACACAGAAATTTTCTTTCTAAATAAATTATGGCCCGATTTTAATAAGAATGATTTTAAAAAAATTCTTCGAGAGTATCAAAAAATTAAAAGAAATTTTGGAAGTATTGATGATTAATTTTTTCTTTAGAATGATCAGCAGTTTAGTTTTGGTACCTCTTTTTTTATGGGTTGCTTATATTAATAATATCTTTTTTCATCTACTTCTCTTGCTAATTTTTACTATCTCTTTGTACGAATTAAAATTTGTTTTTATAAAAAATAAGATTTTTTTTATTTTTTTATTTTTCTTAATACTTGCATTTCTATTCTCCACATTGGGTGTCAGGGGGAATTCTAATAATGGTTTTTATTATTTCTTATGGATAATATTAGTCGTCTGGTTAAGCGATATAGGGGGTTATCTATTTGGCAATATTTTTAAAGGACCACCTTTTAGCAAATGGAGTCCCAAAAAAACCCTTTCAGGATTGTTTGGTTCTTTGACTTTGTCACAATTTGCATTTGCAATTCCATCTATGTTAGGACAAGGATTTCAATATAGTTTGGCCATTTTTTTATCTCAATTTCTTTTAGCAATAATAGCCATACTAGGAGATTTATTTTTTTCATTTATAAAAAGAAGTTATAATATTAAAGATTATTCAAATTTAATTCCTGGTCACGGTGGTCTTTTAGATAGAATTGATGGAATGATTTTTGTTATGGTATTTGCATATTTGTTAAAAAGTTATGGCTATTAAAAAAATAAATATTGGGATTGTTGGCTCGACTGGAAGTGTAGGAAAGACATCATTAAAAATATTCAAAAAATATAAAAAACAGTTTAATATTGAATTGTTGGTTTGTGATCAAAATTTGAAGGAAATTACAAATCAAATAAAAATATACAGTCCTAAATATGTATTTGTTAACAATCTTCAAGCCTACAATTCTATTAGGTTAAAAAAATTTAAAAAAAAGTAATTCTTTTTAATGATTTTTTTCTTTTTCAAAAAAAATTTAAATCTAAATTAGACAAGGTAATTTTGGGTACTCCAGGACTGTCAGGACTTAAGTTTGCTTTTTTTTTCACCAAAAATTCAAAAGAACTTTTGATTGCCAATAAAGAAAGCTTAATATGCGGAGCTTCAATTTTATTAAAAAAAGCTAAAGCTAATAACTGCAAAATTACGTCTATTGATTCAGAACATTTTTGTATTAAGCAAATCATTAAAGATAAAAGTTTAAATGAGATTGATTCTGTTTTTTTAACAGCATCAGGAGGGCCGTTTTTAAAAAAAAAGGAAAGTTCTTATTCACGAGCCGGTATTGCAAAAGTTACAAATCATCCAAAGTGGAGTATGGGGGGTAAAATTTCAGTAGATTCTGCTACTATGTGTAATAAAATTTTTGAATTAATAGAGGCACATGTTCTTTTTAATATTCCAATTAATAAATTAAAAATAAAAATACATGAAGAATCCCATATTCATTCTGCTGTAATTTTTAAAAATGGGCTTGTGCACATGATTATGCACGATACTACCATGATTATACCAATTAGAAATTCTTTATTTGATAATAAATTCAACAATCAATCTAATAATTTTTTCAAATCAAAAAAAAATATTCAGTTAAATTTTGATGAAATAAAATTATCAAAATTCAAAATTCTAAAGACAGGTTATAAGGTTCTTAAATTAGGCCACACAGCCTGGATATTATTCAATGTTATAAATGACAATTTGGTTGAAAGATTTTTGAATAAGAAAATTTTTTTCTATGAAATTGTTAGAAATTTGATAAAAATATTTAGTCGAAAAAGTATTATACTTTATTGCAAAAAAACAAAAGTTAACAACATGAGCGATATAAATAAAATCATTAATTATGGAAACGTTGTAGCTGATAAATTATGAAACTTTTAAAAACTTTTCTTTCTGCATTTGTTTTCTTAATTTTGTTTTTAAACAGTTCTTTTGCTGAAAGTGTAAAAAATTCAAATATTATAATAGAAGGTAATAAGAAAATTTCTTCAAATACCATTGTTGAGCTTCTTAATTTAACTGGCAATATTGCAAATTCTAAAAATTTAAATAGATATCAAAAAAAACTTTTTCAAAGTAATTTTTTCTCATCTGTAGATGTTTCTTTTAGTAATAAAAAAATTTTTATAAGAGTAATGGAAAACCCAATAGTCGATTATATTTTTATAGAAGGTATTGAGTCTGACCAATTGTTAAATAAAATTAAAGACATTCTTCAGCTAAAAGAAAATGCTTTATTTTCTGAAGTATTATTAAACTCTGATATTAAAAAAATATCCACTTTCTTAAGATCACAAGGTTACTTCAAAAGCAATATTAAATTCACGGCTGTGAAGCCAAGTGCAGATAAAATTAATATCTTTCTTAATATTGACATAAATAAAAAGTTTTCCATTAAAAATATTTTTTTTATTGGAGATAAGAAAATTAAAAATTCGAAATTACTTTCAGTGGTCACATCTAGACCTAAAAGTTTTTTTAGTTTTTTTTCTAGTGCAAATACCCCATCATCTGAAAGAGTTGATTTTGACATATCTCTGCTCAAAAAGTATTATTTAAATAGAGGTTATTATAATGTTCAAATTCCTAGCGGTTCGATTAAAGTCATTGACGATTCTAGTGTGGACATTGTTTTTACAGTAAATGCGGGCAATCAATTTACAATAAAAAATATTCAAATCGAAGATGCAAACAGTATTTTGCTAGATGCTAATATTACATCAATTAGAAAAATCGTAGAGCCATTGCAGAATGATATTTATAGTTTAAGTTTTTTGAAAAGAATTCAAAATAAAATCTCTACATATCTAGATAAAAATAGTCTTAATGCGACTCTAGCTTATAATATTCAACAACTTGATATTAACAATATGGCTATAGTTTTTAATATCAATGAAAATTCAAAAAAAAGCTATATTAGAAATATTATTATAAAAGGAAATGATCTTACTGAAGAGAAAGTTCTACGTAATAATATTGATTTCGCTGAAGGGGATCTTTTAACTAAGTTAAAAATTTCAAACTCTATTGATAAGCTTAAAACAACTGGTTTTTTTAAAGATGTAAAAATTAAACAAAACAATGTTGTTAATACCGACAACGTAGATATTGTAATTAAAATTGTAGAGTCTCCCACTGGGGAAATAGGAGCTGGAGTCGGCGTTGGAAGCAATGGGTCTAATGTTTCTTTTAATTTTAAAGAAAATAACTTACTTGGAAAAGGTTTGGGCTTTAGCGTGCTTGGTAGCTTCGGAACAGAGAGTTTATCTGCAAATATTTTTCTTACAAATCCAGACTTTGCCAATTCTGGAAATTTATTAAAAACAGGAGTTTATGTATCAAAATATGAAAATGAAACATCAGGATATGAAAATAAAATAATTGGAAGCAGTGTATCTACAGGCTTTGAATGGTTTGAAGATGTTAATCTAAACTATGGAATTTCAGTTGATATTGATGATTTAACAGCTGAGGGAAGTGCCTCTAGCTTGATTAAGTCAAGGGACGGTCAGTTTTTTACTAATAAATTTTTCTATTCTGTGACAGAAGACAAGAGAGACAAAAAATTTAAATCTGAAGATGGATATATTTTTGGCTTCGGTCAGGATATTGCTCACCTGGGCTCTGATATTCCATATTTACAAAATAGTATTTTTGGATCTTTTTATAATAAATTTAACGAATCTTTCACTGGTACAATCCGCTATAAAGTCAAATCAATAAATAGCTTTGAAAGTAGCAAAGACATTAAGCTTAGTGATCGCCTGTTCTTATCTGATAATGAGTTACGTGGTTTTAAATTTAGATCATTTGGACCCAAGGTTGATAAGGATTTTATAGGAGGTAATTATTCTTACTCAACGACCTTTTCCAGCACAGTACCTAATTTTTTGCCTGAATCCTGGAACTCTTCATCCAGTGTTTTTTTAGACGTAGGAAATATATGGGGAACCGACTTTGAAGTTACTAATGAGGCTAATCAAATGAGATCCTCTATAGGTCTAGGTTTTTCTTGGTTTTCTCCAATTGGCCCGATAGCTGTGTCGTATGCAGAACCAATTCAAAAAAGCTCTTCAGATGAAATAGAAAAATTTAATTTTAAATTGGGTGGTGTTTTTTAATTTAAAATTATGAAAAAAAAAGTATTTTTTTTGAATCAGTTGCTTAAAGCTGTTGATTTGCAAGTAATTTTAGATAAAAAAAAAATATTAAAATTATTAATGTTGCTGATCTTACTTTAGCAACGAAAAATACGATATCTTTTTTTTCTAATGTCAAATACTTAGAACAATTAAAAAAAACAAAAGCATCTTGTGTTTTTACTAAAGAAAAATATCTTAACTTAATTCCAAAAAAGATTACTGCAGTTATATGCAAAAACCCTGAGATAGAATTTATTAAAGTAGCAAATTTTTTTTATCCAGACAGTTATTATTCAAAAGTATCTAATAGAAAATTAAGTTTAAAAAAAATTGATAAAAAATTTAAAACATTAAAATACGGCGTTAATCTTTATTTGGAAAAAGATGTAAAAATTGGAAAAAATGTATTCATAGGAAACAATGTTTCAATAAAAGAAAATTGTATTATAGGAAATGATGTCGTAATAGGATCGAATGTTATTATGGAGAATTCAGAAATTGGTAACAAGACGCATATTTGTGACGGTGCTATTTTAGGAAAAAAAGGTTTTGGGTTTAAATTTATTGACAAAAAGTGCTTAAGAATTCCACACCTAGGAAATGTTGTTATTGGAGAGGATTGTGAAATTGGTGCAAACTGCGTGATTGATCGTGGATCAGTTAAAAACACTGTTATTAATGACAGAACTTTCTTAGATAATCTTGTGCATATTGCTCATAACGTTACCATTGGCAAAGATTGTATAATTGCTGGCCAAGTAGGCATTGCAGGAAGCGCAATAATTGGAAATAATGTAGTGATAGGTGGACAGGCCGGTATTTCTGGGCACATTAAAATTGGAAATAATGTTAACATTGGTGGAAAAAGCGGAGTTGTAAAAAATATAGAAGACAATCAAACAGTAATGGGTTATCCAGCAACATCATTAAAAAAATTTTTAAAAAATCAATAATTGAATAATGAAAAAAAGTTTAGATTTAAATGATATAAAGAAACTCCTCCCGCATCGAGAACCGATGCTTTTGATTGAAAAAATTTCGGATATTGTTTCTATGGTTTCTGCAACAGGGCATATAAGTGTTGCTTCTAACAAGTTTTTTTTTGATGGTCATTTTCCTGGGCAGCCTGTGTTTCCAGGGGTTTTAATAGTGGAAGCTTTTGGACAAACAGCAGCAGCATTATCAGCTCATTGTATTGACCCAAAAGAATTTGAAAACAAACTAGTTTTTTTAATGACAATTGATAAGGCAAGATTTAGAATTCCTATAATGCCACCTTGTGAACTATTATTAAATGTAAAAGTTGAAAAGATAAAAGGTAAAATCTGGAAGTATTCAGGAAAAGCTACTGTGGACGGAAAGTTAATGGCCGATGCCCAATGGATGGCTACTATTGCAGATAGACAAGATGACTAATACCACTTCATCAGTCATTCACCCAAGCGCTAAAATAGGAAAAAATTCAATAATTGGTAATTTCTGTGACATCGGAGAAGATGTGTCTATTGGAGAAAATTGTATTGTAATGAATCATGTAAATATACAGGGAGTTACCTCTATTGGTTCAGGTAATACTATTTATCCATTTGCATCTATTGGTACGAGCCCTCAGGATTTGAAATACAAAGGAGAGAAAACAAAGCTAATAATTGGAAATAACAATGTAATTAGAGAGCATGTAACAATAAACACTGGAACAGTTCAGGATAATGGAATAACCAAGGTTGGTAATAACTGTCTTCTTATGATTGGATCCCATATCGCCCATGATTGCAATATCGGAAATTCTGTAATTTTAGCAAATAGTGTTGCGGTTGCTGGTCATTGCCTTATTGATGACGAGGTAATCGTAGGTGGTAATTCTGCAGTACAACAGTTCTGCTCATTAGGAAAAGGCTCAATGATCGGTGGAATGACTGGAGTGGACAAATCAGTTTTGCCTTATACTCTAGCAATGGGCAATAGGTGTTATTTTGAAAATCTTAACTTAGTAGGGTTAAAAAGAAAAGGTTATGACACTAAAGTTATTACTGAATATAGAGACGCTATAAAAATTTTTTTTGAAGACAGGAGCAAATTAGATTCTATTAAAGAATCAAAAAATACTTTGGTAATTGAGCTGGTTGATTTCCTGTCTAAAAATAATAATAAACAGCTTTGTGTGCCCCTGACCTAATGATTGGACTCTTGATTGGAGATGGTAATTTGCCAAAAGTTTTAATTAATAAATTAGAACAAAAAAAAACAAGATTTATAGCAATTAATCTTTCTAAAAAAAAATATCTAAAAATTTTTTTTATAATTTCAATATATCGCAATTTTCCAAGATTGTAGAAACGTTAAAAAAAAATAACTGCAAGGAAGTAATTTTAGCAGGCAAAGTAACAAGACCAAGAATAGAGGATATAAAAATAGATTTTGGCACATTGAAAATATTACCAAAAATTATACTATCTTTAAAAAAGGGAGACTCTCATGCTCTTGACTTTGTAATTAATTATTTAAAACTAATAAACATGAAAGTTGTTTCATGTACTAAATATTTACCCGAGCTTTTAGCTGAAAATTTTGTGAATAAATTTAAATTGTCCAAACAGGATTCTAGAGATATAGAAAAAGGAAAAGCAATTTTGAATCATGTTAATAAAAAATATGATGTTGGCCAATCTATTATAGTTAACAAGGGTTTGGTTATTGGTATTGAAGCTGCTGAGGGTACAGATGAAATGATTCTTAAGTCATCTAGCATTATGAAAAAAATTAATAAAAAAATGCCATCTGGTGTTTTAATCAAAGTACCAAAAAAAATACAAGATTTAAGAGTAGATTTGCCTACTATTGGCTACGACACGATACGTAACTGCATTAAAATTGGGTTACGCGGAATAGCTTTGAAAAAAAACCAAAATATATTTTTAGATCAAACAAAGTCTTCAGATCTAATTAAAAAAAATAATTTTTTTATAACGGTTATAAATTGAAAAAAAAATATTTATTTTAACGGGTGAATCTTCAGGTGATAAGCTAGCATCTAATATAATTCCTTATTTTAATAGTAAAAATTTTTATATTACAGCTATTGGATCTAACCATATTAAAAAAAAAGGCGTTAAATTACTTTTTAATTCAAAAGAAATATCTGTGATGGGTTTTGTCGATGTTTTAAAAAAAGTTTTTTTTCTAAAAAAAAAAATAAACTTAACAATTAGTTATCTTTTAAAATTTAAACCTGATGTTATTTTTTCTATTGATTCTCCAGATTTTAGCTTTCGTGTTCACAGTGTGATTAAAAAAAAATTACCACAAACTAAAATAGTTCATTTCGTAGCTCCAACGATTTGGGTTTGGAGAGAGAGAAGGGTGTTAGTTTTTCGAGAGTTTTTAGATCATTTGTTATTACTCTTTCCATTTGAAGCACCATTATTTAGTAAATGGAAGATGAAAAATACATATGTGGGTCATCCTTTTTTTGAAAAAAAAATTATTTATAAAAAATTCCCAATCAATTTAGAAAAAAAAATTATTACCCTTTGTCCTGGCAGTAGAACTTCTGAAATTAAGACTTTTATGCCAATATTTATAGAGCTTATTAAAGAAATTAATTTTAGGTATCCTGATATTTTTTTATTTCACTTTCCAATTTCTTTTGAGCATGCCAAAACTATAAAAAATTTTTTACCCTCAAAAATTTCTTTTTTTATCTCATCTACAGAAGATAAAAAAAATTTTTATATAAAAAAGTCTATTTTATCTGTAGCTAAATCTGGAACTATTTCTTTAGATATTTGTAAAAACAAATCTCCATTAATTACTATTTTCAAAACTTCGTGGTTTAATTATTTTTTAATTAAGCCATTTGTGAAAGTTAAATTTGCAAATATTGTTAATATAATCGCTAATAAAGAATTAATACCAGAATTGATCCAATCTGATTGCAATGTTTCAAGTATTTTTAAAAAAGTTTCTTTGTTTATTGAAAATAAAGAACTAAGAAATCTTAATGTCTCTAATTATCAAAAAATAATAAAAAAGATTACGAAAAATAACTCTAGTAAACTAATTGCCCAAACAGTGAAAGGTTATCTTTAACTACGGTCTTTTAATTCTAAAAACTTTCTAGGTTTTTCACCAATATATAGTTGTCTCGGTCGACCTATTCTGTTTTTTGGATCAAGATACATTTCTTTCCAGTGTGCTATCCAACCAGCTGTCCTTGCCACTGCAAATAAGGGGGTAAACATTGTAGAAGGAAATCCCATGGCATTCAGTGTTATTCCAGAATAAAAATCAATATTTGGATAAAGTTTTTTTTCAATAAAATAATCATCTTTCAATGCAATTTTTTCAAGTTCAAGAGCAACTTGTAAAATCTTGTCGTCTTTTTTTCCTATTTCAGAGAGAACTTCGTGGCAAGTTTTTTGCATGACTTTAGCCCTAGGGTCATAATTTTTATATACTCTGTGACCAAACCCCATTAACTTAAATGGATCATTTTTATCTTTGGCTTTTTCTATAAATTTTGGAATATTTTTAACATCTCCAATTTCTCTTAGCATATTTAATGCAGCTTCATTAGCACCACCATGCAAAGGTCCCCACAAAGAAGTAAATCCAGATGATATAGAGGCAAAAGGATTGACACCAGAGGACGCTGCTAATCTAACAGTAGATGTTGATGCGTTCTGTTCATGATCGGCATGAAGAATAAATATTTTATCCAAGGCTCTAGACAAAACTTTGTTAATTTTGTATTTTTCTGCTGGAACACCAAAAGTCATCTGAAGAAAGTTTTCAGAATAATCTAAAGAATTGTCAGGGTATATAAATGGCTGACCTATTGAATATTTATAAGCCATAGCTGCAAGAGTAGGAACTTTTGCTATCATACGTCTTGCTGCAATTTTTCTTTGATCTAAATCATTTACATCAGTAGAGTCAGGATAAAAAGCTGACATAGCAGCCACCACAGATGTTAATATGGCCATTGGATGAGAGCCTCTTCTAAATCCATTGAAAAAACTTTTCATTTGTTCATGTACCATTGTGTGGTTTTTGATTGCCTCTGAATACTCAAACCACTCATCTTTTGTTGGTAATGAGCCATTCCATAGCAAGTGCACAACCTCTAAAAAAGTACTTTTTTCTGCTAGTTCATCCATCGGGTAGCCTCGATAGTAGCATTCGCCCTTATCTCCATCTATGTAGGTAATTGAAGATTCGCAGCTTGCCGTTGATGTAAAGCCAGGATCGATCGTAAAGTTGTTTGTTAGTGCATATAACTTTGTGATGTCTATGGTGTCTGGTCCAACTGTTCCTTCAAGAACAGGAAAATCATAATTTTTACCGTCAATAGATATAGTGGCTTTCTTATTCATAAGATGGGTCTAAATATCAGCTTTGCTTAAAAATGTCTATTTCAAAGATACAAGGATATTCTTCTTTTTACCTCACCAATCCCAAGAGATTGAATAATATCTGTAATGGATGGGGCAAATTTAGTTCCTGTTAAAACAATTCTTATAGGTTGTCCAAAATCTTTAAATTTAATTTTTTCTTCTACAATAACTTCATCAATAATAGCTTTTATTTTTTCAACATTACTGTCGGAAACTTTATCTATTTTTTGTAAAAAAAGCTGAATTATTTTTTTTTCATTTTCTGAAATTAGGTCGCTGAATTCAATTTTTTTGTAATTAAAAATAAATTTAGCATTTTCATAAATATTTTCTAAAGTCTTTGCTTTATTTAAGAAGACTAAGAAATTATCTTCAATTTTTTTAAGGAACTCTTTGTCGATAGGATCTTTAAATTTTTTAGTATAATCACAGAAATTTTCAAATATTTTTTTTCTATCAGAATTCTTCATATAAGTTTCGTTAATTGATAAAATTCTGTCCATATCTAATTTAGAGGGTGATTTTCCCACTCCATCTAAATTAAATAGTTTGATACTCTCTTCTAAAGAAAAAATTTCCTTGTCTTTGTGGGACCATCCAAGTCTTAAAAGATAGTTTCTTAGGCTCTCTGGCAAAATGCCTATTTTTTCATAATCTTCAACAGTTGCAGCACCGTCTCTCTTGGATAGCTTTTTCCCTTCTTTTGAATGAATTAAAGGGATATGTGCATATCTAGGAACAGGCCACTCCATAGCCTTAAATATTTGAGTTTGCTTAAACGTATTTATTTTATGATCATCACCTCTAATCACGTGTGTTATATTCATTAAAAAATCATCTACAGATGCAGAAAGTTGGTAAGTTGGCGTTCCGTCAGTTCTTACAATAACAAAGTCTTCAATAGTAGAATTGGAAATAGTAATTTTCCCTTGAACCAAATCATCCAATTCTTCTGTTCCAATTTGATTTGATTTGAATCTTATTATGAAAGGTCTTTTTGCCTCTCCTTTGTTTCGGCATTTTCCACTATAAATATATGGTAGATTTTTTTCTCTAGAACTTTTTTTTTCTTGCTCCAATTCTTCTGTGGTGCAGTAGCATTTATAAGCGCTGCTATTTTTAAGTAACGTCTCGGCAATTTCTATATGTTTTTTTAAGTTTAAACTTTGACTAAATGGTTTTTCATCTGGATTGATACCTAGCCAATCCAAAGTGTCCAAAATCTGTTTTTCATATTCTTTTTTTGACCTTTCTTTATCAGTGTCCTCAATTCTTAATAGACATTTTCCCTCATGGTTTTTTGCAAAAAGCCAATTGAATAGAGCAGTACGTGCGCCACCTATGTGCAAAGGACCAGTAGGAGAGGGTGCGAATCGAACTACAATTTTATTATTCATCAGTAGTGTTGTTTACACTAACTGATTAAAAGTTTCTATAAAGAGAGCTTAAAACGCCTTGAATTTTTATTCTTTCAGGGCCGAATATTCTAGTTTCGTACGCCGGATTGGCACTTTCAAGAGCGATTGCATTAGACTTCTTTCGATACCTCTTTAGAGTAGCTTCGTGATTATCGATTAAAGCCACTACAATTTTTCCATTTTCTGCAGTGCTTGTTTTTTTAATTATTACAGTATCTCCATCATGAATTCCCGCGTCGATCATAGAATCTCCTTCTACTTTCAGTGCGTAAAAATCATCTGGGTTTTTCGTTCCAGGAGGACACGGTATATCCTCATGGTGCTCTTCAATTGCCTCAATAGGTAAGCCCGCTGCAATTTTTCCAATTAAAGGAATAAAATTTTCTTTTGTTTTTTTAACATCATCAAGTCCACCCTTAATCAAACTTGGGGTAAAATTGTTAAAAAGGTCTTTTACGCTAGCATTTTCAGGAAGTTTTACCACCTCTAACGCTCTTGCTTTATGAGCTAGTCTTTTAATAAAGCCACGCTCTTCTAAAGCAGAAATAAGTCTATGAATCCCAGATTTTGACTTCAATGATAACGACTTTCTCATCTCATCGTAAGAGGGTGAGACACCATCACTTTTCAACTTCTCGTTGATATAAACTAATAAATTTTTTGTTTTTTTGTAAGCATAGAACAAAACCTGTACAAATATGTTCTACAAGTGTTCTTAATTTTTTACAATAGATTATTATTATTGGTATACAACAATTCTAGGCGATCAATTCTTTCATTTTATCATAAATTGACGGTGATCTGATGAGTGATTCACCAACAAGAAAATTTGAAATTTTGGTTTTTTCAAAAATATAATTGATATCCTCTTTGTTATTAATGCCACTTTCGCAAATTAATGTTTTTTCACCCAAGTTAAAAGTTTTACAAATATTTACTGTTGTCTTTAGATCTGTTTCAAAACTTTTTAAATTCCTGTTGTTAATTCCTATGATTGCATTTTCAAATTTGATTGCACGTTCCATTTCATCCTCATCATGAACTTCAATAATACAATCCAAACCACATTCCATAGCAGCATCGTAGAGATTTAAAACTAGTTCATCATTAGATGATTTTAGAATAATTAAAATACAATCTGCTCCAATCATAGAAGCTTCGTAAACTTGATAAGGGTCAATAAAAAAATCTTTACAAAGAATAGGTAGGTTAATTTTTTTTTTATATCCTGAAGATATTTTTTACTACCAAGGAAATAATTTTTTTCAGTTAGAACGGATAGGCATGCGGCACCAGATTCAAGATATTGATTTGCAATACTAAGGTGATCAAAGTCATTAACAAATACACCCTTAGAAGGACTAGCCTTTTTTACCTCTGCTATAATTGCAATTTTCTTCTGTTCTTTAAATTTATTTAGCTGTTTTTTAAAATTGAAATTATTTTTGTTAATAGAATTTTTTACTTCGCTTAGAGGAAGTTTTTTTTTATCTTCAATTATCTCTAATCTTTTTTTAACTATAATTTTATCTAATATATTCATATTTTCAATTCTTTGTATTTCTTCATCACCGAACCATTAAGAATATGACTTTTGACTTTTTTATAAGCAGACAAAAGATCAGTTTCCTGATTCATAACCATTAATCCAGCTGCACTATTCAAGGAAACAATCTCTAAAAATGCGCTTTCTTTTCCTTCAAACAGCTCAATAATTTTACTTGCATTGTATTCTGCATCACCACCAACTATATCTTTAAATTCATAATTTTTTTCTAAAAAATCTCTTGGTTCTATTGTAAATTTCCTTAAGTCTTTCTTGTTAATTTCAATCACCTCTGTTTTTGCGAAAATAGAGATTTCATCAAGACCATCATGGCTATGAAAAACCCAAGCTTTTTTTGCACCTAATTTTAAAATACTCTCAGAATAAGCGCTCAATAGTTCTTTAGCATAGATACCAATGCACTGAAATTTTGCATTAGCAGGGTTACAGAGTGGCCCAAGTAGATTAAATATTGTTCTTCTGCCTAATTTTTTTCTTACACCTGCAACATTTTTCATTGCTGAATGGTAGTGCGGTGCAAACATAAATCCAAACTGATGTTGTTGAATGCTTTTTTTTACCTGGTCTGGATTTTTTAATATATTGATGTTGAGTTTTTCCAAAACATCAGCTGACCCAGACTTCGAGGTTAAGGCTTTGTTACCATGCTTTGCTACATTTATATTCATACTGGCAAGCACAATAGATGCGGCAGTCGAGATATTTAAGGTGTGTTTTCCGTCCCCACCTGTACCACACATGTCTAAAACATCCTCTTCCAAAGTTACTTTTAAAGATTTTTCTCTTAATATTGAGGCCCCACCGGTTATTTCGTCAGAGACCTCACCTTTATCAGCCAAGCCCAATAGAATAGTGCCAATCTGTTCATCATTGTATTCAGAGTTCATTATCTTGCGAAATAAAAATTGCGTCTCTCCTATGGTTAAATTTTTCTTATCAGCTAGTTTTTTAATTAATTCCTCGTAATTCATATAAATAGTTAGTTTTTTAAAAAGTTTTTTATAATTTTTTTCCCAAATGTGGTTTTAATACTTTCAGGATGAAATTGTATCCCATGTACATCAAATTTTCTATGCGACAAACCCATTATCACATTGTCATCAGTCATGGCTGTAACTTTTAGTGAAGCTGGTATTTTTTTTGGATCAGCTACCAGGCTATGATATCTAGTTGCTGTAATGAGCTTTGGTATATTAGTAAAAATTTTTGATGAAAATGTTTTTATACTACTTGTTTTTCCATGCATTATTTTTTTTGCTTTAATAATTTTTCCACCAAAAGCTTGTGCTATTATTTGGTGACCAAGACAAATACCAAAAATGGGTTTTTTTTAAAATATTGATCAACAACTTCTAGGCAAAGACCTGCACGATTAGGATTCCCTGGACCAGGAGAGATCACAATTTTATCAAATTTTTTTAATTGGCTAACTTGAAATTTATCATTTCTAGCAACTGTCACACTGCAACCTAGTTCAGAAAAATAATGAAATACATTGTATGTAAAACTGTCATAGTTATCTATGAGGAAAATTTTAATCATTATTTAGATGCCTCAATTAACGCTTTAGCTTTATTTAATGTTTCTTGATATTCTTTTTCGGGGTTACTATCCGCCACTATTCCAGCGCCAGCCTGAATATAAACTTTGTTATTTTTCACAATTGCAGTTCTTAAAGCTATGCAGGTATCCATGTTATTTTTTGGGGAAAAGTAGCCAATGCCACCAGCGTAAAGTTTACGCTTACTTTTTTCAAGGCTATCTATTATTTCCATAGCTCTAATTTTTGGAGCTCCAGAAACAGTTCCAGCTGGAAAGCCAGACATTAAAACATCAATTAAAGAGGAGTTTTTCTTAAGAGTTCCAGTAACATTTGAGACAATATGCATTACATGAGAGTATTTTTCAATTTTGAACTGACTATCAACTTCAACCGTACCCGTTTCTGAGAATTTACCAACATCATTTCTGCCAAGATCTAGGAGCATTAAATGTTCAGAAATTTCTTTAGGGTCAGCCAAAAGCTCTTTTTGTAAAGAATTGTCTTTTTGCTTATTTTTTCCCCTAGGTCTTGTTCCTGCTATAGGTCTGATAGTAATCTTATTGTCTTTGACACGAACTAAGATTTCAGGACTACTACCAACAATTTGAAAATCATCATAGTTAATAAAGTATAAAAAAGGAGATGGGTTAGTTTTCCTAATTTTTTTATATATTTCTAAAGGTTTTTTTTGAAGCTTGGCTTCAAATCGTTGGCTCAAAACTACTTGAAAAATGTCACCTAATTCTATGTGTTTTTTTGCTATAGAAACATTTTTTTTAAACTGCTTTTTTGAAGTATTGCTTTTTACTATTATTTTTTTTAATTCCTTTTTATTTTTTTTAGCAATTATTTTTTTAGAAGAATCTTTGATAATTTTTTTTAATTCTTTAATATTTTTATTATAATTTAATTCAGAGCATTTTTTTAAATTGTATTCACAAGATATAAAAAAAAGTTTTTTTTTAAAGTTATCATGAATAATAATTTTTTTGGGTCTTTGTAGCCTAATATCTGGTATTTTAAGATCATCCTTATTTTGATTTGGAATCTTTTCCACAAATCTTATGGTATCATAGCCAAAATAACCAACTAGCATTAAAGCCATAGGAGGTAAATTTTTTGGTAAATCGTAATCAAAATTCTTTATTAATTTTTTTAAATACGAGTAGACATTGGTTGTTTTAATTTTTTTTTTATTTATGAACAGTGAGTTGTTTTTAACTTCGTATATTTTATCTGAGTCATATCCAAAAATGGTATAGCGTCCACGATGAATAGCTTTTTCGACTGATTCAAATATAAAACTATTTTTCTTACTTAGGATATTTTCAATTAAAGTCTCAATTTTAGACGGCTCTGAATTGTGCTCTGTGGAGTAAACTAGAGATATTTTGTTTTTTTTAAAATTATCTTTGTAAGTTTTGTAATTACTAAACTGTAGCATTAAAAAGAGTTTGTTATTCTATCTAAAACTTTTTGATTAATTTTTACTTTATATTTGTTATTTAGAAACTTATCAAAAGATTGCATTATTTGCTCATCAAAATTCATAGCTACCTGTCTTTCATAAAGTTTATCCATCTCATCATTAGATTTTGTCCGATCATAAGAAGTATCGATGGCTTTAATTAGGTAGTTTTTAGGACCTTTTACTACCAACAATTCATTTTTTTTTAAATTAAATATTTGTTGAATTTGATTTGGAGAAAAAGTTTTATTTTTTTCTAGCCTATTTTTTAAATCAAGTTGCTTAACAGTTTTTTTCTTTTTCGAAATAAGCTGATCAAATAAGTTTTGCTCTTTAATTTTATTAATTAAAAAATTGGCTTTACTGTTAATATTTGTTTTTTTAATTTTATTTATGATATTTTTTTTAACTTCGTCATTTAATATTAGTGGTTTTTTCTTTACGATCTCGTTAATACCAATTAAATAAAAGCTACCCTTAACCTCAATTAATTCTGAAGTTATTTGATCATTAAGATAAAATGATTTTTGAATAATGCTTCTATCAAAAGCTGTTGCTTTAAGTGAATTTTTAATAACTCCATCTTTATTAAACAAATCACTCTTTTTTATATTGAGAGAGAACTGAGTTGCTATGTCATCAAAGGTTCTGTTAGATAAAACCATATTTTCTATATCTGAAATGTTTTTAAAAAATAAGTCTGAACTTTGATTTGCTTCTTTATTTTGGTTTATGACTGCGTACTTTATGCTTCTTAGTTCATTGGAGTAGCTAGGTTTTTTTTTGTGGTAATCTAAAATCTCTTTTTCTGTTATATCGACATCTTCATAGAGATCCTCCAAGTTTATATAGCTTATAGAGATTTTTTTTTCAAAATAGTCTTTTACTCTTGTCGTATGGTAGGAGGTTGATATGGAGTCCAAATTTTGACTTTCTACAATTAGTTTTTTTAATAAGTTTTTTTTAAAACTTGTTTCAAAAGAGAAACTACTAATTTGATTTTTTAGTAGATACTTTTCGTATTCAGTTCTTGAAAATTTTTCATTTTTAGAAAATTCTGGAATATCTTTTATAAAATTCGACAAGGTTTTATCATTAATTATTATTTTTTCTTCTTCAGCATAAATTTCAAATATTTTCTCAGCAACCAATTGATTTAAAATTTGTATGTGGAGATTATCTTTAATGGCATCAGATACATTTTGATAATTTTTAGTTTGCAAACCGTTTCTTAATTCATTTACATAATCTTCAGAATATATATTTTTTCCAGAAACCTCAGCAACTACATTGGTTTTGCCCGCACTAAACATGTCTCCCACACCCCATGAGGCAAAAACTGCGATTATTATAACAATCAACAATTTAACAAGTATGCTCTTGGATAATGCTACTAATTTATGTTTCATATTTATTTAGTTTAAAAATAAAGATTAATAGATTAAAAAAGTCTTTATGTCTTTGAAAAGTACTATGTTTGTTGCAAATTGGAAAATGAATGGAACTTCATTTAATTTCAAAGAAGTAAGTAAAGTTGGAGGTTTTTTAAATAAAAATTTAAAAAATATAAAAAATCTATTATTTTTTGCCCTCCCTTACCTTTGCTCACATATTTTAGCAAAAAAAATGTTAATAGTAATATTCAATTCGGTGCTCAAAATATATCCAATACAAGTTTGAGCTTTGGTGCAGCTACAGGATCTATTAGTGCCTCCATGGTAAAAACTAGTGGAGCTGAATATGTAATTTTGGGTCATTCGGAATCAAGATCTTCTGGCGATAGTCTTTTGATAATTAAAAACAAAATACTACATGCAGATAAAACGAAATTAAAAATAATTTTTTGCATGGGAGAAACCTTGAGCCAAAAAAAAAGGAGCCAGTCCTTGGCAGTTTTAAAAAAACAAATTATAGGATCTGTGACTAAAAAAATAAATTTTAATAATATAATATTTGCCTACGAGCCAGTTTGGTCTATAGGCACGGGGCTTGTTCCTTCGCCAGAATATCTTGAAAAAACATTTTTATTTTTAAATAGCTATTTAAAAAATAATTTTAAAATTAAATCTCCAAAAATTCTTTATGGAGGATCTGTGAACCCTGCAAATATTAAAGGTTTGAGATCTATTAAGGCCTGTTCTGGCTATTTGGTTGGTGGAGCTTCTTTAAAAGCAAAGAATTTCATTGAAATTATTAAGAATTATTATAATTAGCATCTCAATGGAAAATATAATTCTTATAATTCACGTTATCATAGCGGTACTTCTGATTGGTTCAGTTCTGATGCAAAGTTCAGAAGGTGGCGCATTAGGAATTGGTACTGGAGATAGTGCATTGATGTCTTCAAGATCTGCTTCTAACTTTTTGACAAAATTTACTTCCGTGATGGCTATTTTTTTTATTATCACCAGTATTTCCTTAACTATCATTCACAAAAAGGACAAACCAACTGGCTCCATTATTGATAAAATAGAGAAAATAGAAGAAAAGAATAAGACGCCACAAATTCCTTCTGCCAAATAATTAAGCTTTAGTTTCTAGAGAAAATGTTTTATAACATTCTTCCATGGCTCGTTACATATTCGTTACTGGAGGCGTGGTTTCATCTTTAGGAAAAGGTTTATCATCAGCATCACTGGCATACCTGTTGCAATCAAGAGGTTATAAAGTTCGATTAAGAAAATTAGATCCTTATTTAAACATCGACCCGGGAACAATGAGCCCATTCCAGCATGGAGAAGTGTTTGTAACCGATGATGGTGCTGAAACTGATTTGGACCTTGGTCATTATGAAAGATTTAGTGGAATTTCAGCCAAACAATCTGACAATGTTACTACGGGAAAAATTTATAGCGATATTTTAAAAAAAGAAAGAAGAGGTCTGTATTTAGGTAAAACAGTTCAAGTCATTCCCCATGTTACTAATGAAATTAAAGATTTTATTAAAAAAGATATTAAAGATGAAGATTTTGTTATTTGTGAAATTGGAGGAACAGTAGGCGACATTGAAAGTTTGCCATTTTTAGAAGCCATTAGACAATTTTCTATCGATGTAGGATCTAATAAATCTTTATTTATTCATTTAACTTTAGTTCCATACATGAAAGCATCGGATGAAATTAAAACCAAGCCCACTCAACATTCTGTTAAAGAGCTGAGAGCGTTAGGCATACAACCAAATATAATTATATGCCGGTGTGAAAGACCAATTCCTTTTGGCCAAAGAAAAAAAATATCTCTTTTTTGCAATGTTTCTATCGACAATGTAATTGAAACTATTGATGTAAAAACTATCTATGAAGCACCAATTAGTTTTCATAAAGAAAAACTAGACCAGCAAGTTTTAAATTATTTTAAAATAAAATCTAAAAGACAGCCAAATCTTTTGCCTTGGAAAAAAATTACCAAGACAGTTCTGTCTTCCAAGAATTCTGTCAACATTGCTATTATAGGTAAATATGTAAATCTTAAAGATGCCTACAAATCATTAGATGAGGCGTTAACTCACGGAGGGATTAAAAATAATTTAAAAATAAATCTTATACGAATAGAGTCTGATTATTTAAAAGTGTCAGAAGTTAAAAAAAAATTAGCTGCTGTTAATGGTATTTTAATTCCAGGTGGATTTGGAAAAAGAGGGACGGAGGGTAAGATAGCAGCAATTAGCTACGCAAGAAAAAATAAAATACCTTTCTTAGGTATATGTTTTGGTATGCAAATGGCAGTAATTGAGTTTGCAAGGAATGTGCTTAAAATAAAGAAAGCTAGCTCAACTGAAATTTCAAAACAATGTATACCAATTGTAGGTTTGATTGATGAATGGAGCAAAAACGGAAAAGTTCAAAAAGGTACTTCTAAAAATTTAGGTGGCACGATGCGCTTGGGTCTTTACCCGGCCAAACTTAAGGAATCTAGTTTGATTAAAAAAATTTACAAATCCAGAAATATTAACGAAAGACATAGACACAGGTACGAAGTTAACATCAACTACCAAAAAAACTTTGAAGAGAAGGGCATGTCTTTCTCAGGAATATCTCCTGACAATAAGTTACCAGAGGCAATAGAAATTAAAAAACACCCATGGTTTATAGCCGTTCAATTTCATCCAGAATTTAAATCTAGACCTTTGTTACCACATCCTTTATTCTCCTCATTTATCGCTGCTGCAAAAAAAAATAAATGAAACAAAAAAATATAAACATCTCTAATTTTAAAATTGGAAACAGTCTTCCATTCACTTTAATTGCAGGTCCATGTCAGCTTGAGAGCAGGGCTCATGCATTTAAAATGGTTGAAAAAATTCAAAAAATTACAAAAAAACTTAAAATTAAATTTATTTACAAAACATCTTTTGACAAGGCTAACCGCACAAGCCTTAAAGGAAAAAGGGGTTTGGGTCTTACTAAATCTTTATCGATATTTGATGAAATTAAAAAGAAATTCAAAGTTCCAATTTTGACAGATGTTCACACTCCAGAACAGTGCTCATTAGTATCTAGCCATGTTGATATTTTGCAAATACCAGCTTTCTTATGCAGACAAACAGATCTGTTGGTAGCAGCAGCAAAGACAAAGAAAATTATTAATATTAAAAAAGGTCAATTTCTTGCTCCGTGGGACATGGGCAATGTTGTGAATAAGATTAAAAACTCTGGAAATAATAATATTTTAGTTACAGAAAGAGGAGTTAGCTTTGGATATAACACTTTAGTTTCTGATTTTAGAGCAATACCCACTCTAGTAAAACTAGGTTATCCTGTTATTTTTGATGCTACACATTCCGTTCAACAACCCGGAGGCAAAGGAACAGCAAGTAGTGGTCAAAGAGAATTTGTTGAACCTCTTTCAAAAGCTGCAGTTGCAATTGGTGTTGCTGCCATTTTTATTGAAACACACGAAAACCCAGATCGTGCTCCTTCAGATGGAGCTAATATGATAAATATTAATAAATTAGAATCATTGTTAAAAAAATTAAAAAAAATAGACTCAGTCGTTAAAAGATAATTTACAATGTCCAAAATAAATTTCGTTAAAGGTAGACAAGTTTACGATAGTAGAGGCTTTCCTACAGTGGAAGCTGAAATAATCTTAGATGATGGAAGCTACGGGTTTGCTATAGTTCCATCTGGAGCTTCAACGGGAACACATGAGGCTCATGAACTAAGGGATGAAAATAAAAAATATTTAAACAAAAGTGTTTTGAAGGCCGTTGAAAACATTAATAATAAAATATTTCCAGCCGTAAAAAGCATTTCAGCACTAGAGCAAGAAAAAATAGATGCAATAATGATCGATCTTGATGGAACATCTAACAAATCAAATTTGGGAGCAAATGCGATACTAGCCGTCTCAATGGCATGCTGTAAAGCAGCAGCACAATCCCAAAAAATTGAAATATACGAACACATTAGCAAAGATAAAAATTTTTCTCTTCCTTATCCTATGCTAAATATTATTAATGGTGGCGCTCACGCTAACAACTCTCTGCAAATTCAAGAATTTATGATTAGACCTGATGGAGCAAAAAATTTCTCTGAATGTATGCGTATGTCTTTTTTGGTTATACAAAATTTAAAAAAAATTCTTATTGAAAAGAAACTTAGCACCAACGTCGGTGATGAAGGTGGGTTTGCGCCATCTTTAAATAGTGACGAAGAAGCCTTGGATTACATTGTAGAATCTATTGAGCGTGCAGGCTTTGCACCAGGTTCGGATTTTAATTTATGTTTAGATGTGGCTGCTAATGAAATTTATGATGGGAAATCTTACAATATAAAAAACAACAAAAGTAGTAGCCCCGACGAGATGATAAGCTTTTATGAGAAAATCACATCTAAGTACCCAATAAAGTCTATAGAAGATCCTATATTTGAGGATGATTGGGGTACATGGAACAAGCTCACTAAAAAAATTGGAGATAGGGTTCAGGTAGTAGGGGATGATTTGTTTGTTACCAATAAGACAAGATTGCAAAAAGGGATTCAAGACAAGTCAGCAAATGCAATTTTAATTAAAGTAAACCAAATAGGCTCTGTGACAGAAACACTTGATACAATAAACTTGGCTCAAAAAAATTTATTCAATACTATTATTTCTCACAGATCTGGTGATACAGAGGACACTTTTATAGCTGATTTAGCCATTGCAACAAATTCTAACCAAATTAAAACGGGATCTTTGGCCAGATCTGAGAGAGTTGCTAAGTACAATCGTCTTTTAAGAGTTGAGGATACCAACAAGAACAAAATTACAATGGCGAGCATTTAAATGAAAAAAATCTCAGCTTACTTAAATCTCCATAAATTTTTTTTGATTAATTTATTTATTTTTTTGTATATTTTTATCAATTTACTTGATGGAGACAGGGGTTATTTTTCCTACGTAAAAAAAGATAACTTGCTTATAGAAAAAACAGTAGAAGAAAAAAAAATCACCTCTAATCTAGATTCTTTTAGATTAAAAAATTCAATGCTTTTAAAGGAAACTATTAATGTAGATTATTTAGACTATTTATATAGGAACCTTTTTGTTGTAGGAAAACCTGGAGAAAAGATTTATCTAATTAAATAATTATGAGCAAATTACGCCATCCAGAAAAAGTTAACAAAGAATACAATCCTATCCAAAAAAAACCTTCTTGGATAAGAGTTAAAATAAGCAATTCAAATGTATTTGCAGAAACTAAGAAAATTATAAAAGATAAGAACTTAGTGACTGTATGTGAGGAAGCTGGTTGCCCTAATATTTCTGAATGCTGGTCAAAAAAAACATGCAACATTTATGATTTTGGGAGACACCTGCACTAGAGCATGTGCTTTCTGTAATGTAAAAACAGGTATACCAAATAAGGTGGATTTGGAAGAGCCTCAAAAAATTGCAAATTCTGTTAAAGAGCTTAATCTTAACCATGTAGTTATAACATCAGTCGATAGAGATGATCTGGAAGATGGAGGAGCACTTCATTTTGCTAATGTGATTACTTCTATAAAGTCACTTAACAGCAAAACAACCGTTGAAATATTGACGCCTGATTTTTTGAGAAAAAGAGATTCCTACAAAATTGTAGTAGATTCTAATCCTGATGTTTTTAATCACAACCTAGAAACTGTCCCTAGCTTGTACTTAAAGGTCAGACCTGGTTCTAGGTATTTCCAATCATTAAACTTATTAGCTAACGTAAAAATTCACAATCCTGAAATTTTTACAAAATCCGGTCTAATGGTTGGTCTAGGAGAAACTAAAGATGAATTGTGCCAAGTAATGGATGACTTGAGGTGTGCTAATGTAGATTTTATAACTATCGGTCAATATTTGCAGCCTACACCGCAGCACTATCCTATAAAAAAATTCATTACACCCGATGAATTCGAAACCTACAAAGAGATTGCTTATTCAAAGGGTTTTTTGATGGTCTCATCTAGTCCGCTGACAAGATCTAGTTATCATGCAGGAGAAGATTTTGCTGTTCTACAAGCAAACAGAAAATCTGGAATAGAAAATTGCCAATAAAAAAAGTTGTAAAAAAATTTAATTTTCCTAAGAACGATTTAATAAAATTGGTTCTAGATATTGATAATTATAATGAATTTTTACCTTGGTGTAAAAGTTCTAAGATTTTAAAAATCGACGAAGATAGTATAAAAAAAATAATTCATGCAGATTTAGAGATAGGGTACAAGCTCATTACAGACACTTACACTAGTGAAGTTGTATTCGATAAAAAAAAATCTGAAATTATTGTTAAGTCATTGTCTGGTCCTATCAAAAAATTATCTAACATATGGTCATTTAAAGACATTAATGAATCTTCCTGCGAGGTTAATTTTTTTATAGAAATAGAACTGAATAATCTTCTTTTAAACGCAATGTTTAGTAAATTTTTTGATATAGGTTTTGAAAAAATCCTTTCCTCTTTTGAGGATCGTGCAAAAGATAAATTGGCCTAAAGAAATTCCTCAATAAGCTTTAAGGCTTTTATACAAGTTTTTTTTTGAATTTGTGCTCTACTTAATTTTCTATTAAAAAAATATTTTCTAAAATCAATTTTAGATTTTTTACAGATGCCAATATATACCAATCCAACAGGCTTTTTTGTAGTCCCTCCATCAGGCCCAGCAATACCTGTTATAGACAGGGAAATATGTGATTTGCTTATTTTCTGAATATTTTTAGCCATAGATAGACAGCATTCTTTGCTCACAGCACCAAATTTAAGAATGGTTTTTTTTGGAACTCTTAAAGTTTTAATTTTTGATTCGTTGGAGTAAGAAACAATTCCAAGACCAAATATTTTAGAAGCCCCTTTAACAGATGTTATTTGACTAGATAGCATACCGCCAGTGCAAGATTCTGCTAAAGATATTTTTATCCTTTTCTTTTGTAAAATTTTAACAATTTTATTAGGAAGCTTTAGAACCATAGCAACACAACTGCATAAATTAATAGAGCAGAAAATATACCAGCAATTACATCATCCAACATAACACCAAATCCATTTTTCATTTTTTTATCAATTAAATTAATAGGGTAGGGTTTTAAAATATCAAAAAATCTAAAAAAAAAAAATGACAAAATAATTAAAGTTACAAAGTCTTTATTGTAAGTGTTTGTATTTAGCGGAATAAACAAAAGAAAAAAAAGTGGTATATTTTGTCCAACAAATTCATCTATTACAATCTCTTTTGCATCCATTTCATTAAAGGAACTTGAAAACTTGTCTATTAGTAAAACGGAGAGAAAAAATATTATAATATTTATATAGATAAGATAAATACCTCGGCTTTCTAGATATCCAATTGAATACAGGAAGTAAAAAATCACACAAGTAACAAAAGACGCTAACGTTCCTGGTGCGTATCTTGAATATCCAACTCCAAACATTGTTAAAATAGATAATAAAAATTTATTGATCATATTTCAGTACAGACAAAACTTCACATGCTAAGGCTTTATTCTCACCTATAATTCCTAATCGATCTGTTGTTTTTGCTTTTATGTTAATTTTGTTTTTATCTAGTTTACATAGTTTTGAAAGATTATTTTTTATTTTTTCTTTATACTTTCCTAAATTAGGACTTTGTAAAATTATATTTAAATCAATTGAATCAATTTTTATTTTTTTTTTATTCAAGATTATAATTATTTTTTTTAGAAGAAGCGAAGACTTAACATTTTTGAATTTATTAATATTGGGAAACAAAGTTCCTATGTCCCCACTTTTAATTGCTCCCAAAAAACTATCAATTAATGCATGCAACAAGCTATCACCATCAGAATGACCCATGGGCCCCATTTTAGAGGGCACCAAAACTCCACCCACTATTAATTTACGACCCTTTATCATTTCATGAATGTCGTAACCTATGCCATAGAAAGTTTGCATTGGAATATCTTTTACGTAGGTTATTTTTTTATTAGCAACTTCACCTCTAGTAATTTTTATGGGTAAATTGTTTTTTAAAAATAAACTAGAGTCGTCTGTCACACTTTTGTCTTTATTTAATTTGTGTAGATTGTAAATTAATCCTAAATCAAAAGCTTGAGGCGTCTGTATTTGAAAAACTTCATTTCTAGGAATAATTTTGTTTTTATAAATAGTGGTATCGGAAGATCCAATAGCTGGAATAACTGCATTAAATTTTTTTAAGAGACTTATTTGGTTGTTTATCATTTTCGTTGAAAAATAAGGTCTAGCAGCATCGTGAATCAGTATCTTGGTCAAACGGTGATTTTTTGCAATTTTTAGACCATTTTTGACAGAGAGGGCCCTAGTTTTCCCCCCATTTGTTATTATAATTTTTTTGTCTTTTATAATTAATTTTTCAAATTTAATGTAACTTTTTTTATCTACTGCTATTATTATCTTCGAGATTTTTTTATTTTTTAAAAACTTTTTAATACTATGATTTATAACCATATCGTCATTAACAATATTAAACTGCTTGGGTATTTTGCTAGCAAATCTTTTGCTACGACCACCAGCAACAATTAGAGCGCCTAAATACATTTTATGAATTTTAAAAAATTAAACATGAATTATTTGATTGGATTTATCACCTTTTTATCTTTGTTGGTAGGTTTTTTAACAATCGAAACATTTGCTGGAAAAGGACTACTTGAACTCAACTCTCTTAATATTCAAGTTCTTTTAATAATTAATTTGGTACTTTTGTCAATTTTTTTATTTTTTGTAATTTTTAAATTTTTTAGACTCTTTACGGAGGGAAAGAGCTCAAATTTAATTGGAGCTAACACAAAAAAAAAGTTCTTAATTTATTTTATTTCTTTGTCTGCCATACCAGGTATCGTTATTGCAATATTTTCACTTTTAATTTTTAACTATAGTATCGAAAAATGGTTTGATAAAAAAATTAATGAAACTGTTACGAATTCAGTAGCAATAGCTAAAGAATATTTGCGTGAGCATCAGTCGTCTATCAGTAAAGACATTCTATTAATTGCAAATGATTTTAGCAGAAGTAGCAAAAGATTGATGAACAACAATAGTGATTTTGAAAAATACATTCAGATTCAGAGCAATGTAAGGTCAATTAAAAATATTTTTATAGTGTCTGATAAGGGATTGCTTACTCATAAGAATCCAAAGTTTAATGTTAAAAAATTTATTAAACCAGATGTATATATTTTGACGGCGGCTAAAAAAGGAAAGCCTGTAATTATTTCAAGTGCGTACACTAACAAAACCTATGGAATGGTCAAGTTACGGGGATTTAAGAATTCCTTTTTATATGTAGTTCAAGATGTTGATCCTAAAATAGTAAATTATATTAAAAAAACAGGAAAAGTTTCTGAGTATTATTTTAATATAAAAAATAACATTTTTAATCTTCAAATAACTTTTACGATTATTTATATAATTATTACTCTTTTGCTAATATTTGTTGCAAGTATTGTTTCAATTAATCTATCTAGCTACATTTCAAAACCTCTAACTTATCTTTTTGATGCCTCATCCGAAGTAGAAAAAGGAAACTATAGTATTCACTTAAAAAATGAAAATTTAGATTCCGATTTTTCCCAATTGTACACAACCTTTAATAATATGATTAAACGGATAAAGGATGATCAAACCAAAAAATCTCAGGAAGGTCGCTACGAGGCCTGGAAATTAATAGCCAAAAAATTAGCACATGAAATTAAAAACCCTCTCACCCCAATACAACTTTCTTTAGATAGAATAGATTCTAAATTTAAAAAACAAATAGTAGAAGATAAGACTTTGTTTGAAGATCATATAAAAACTATAAATTTGCAAATTTCTGAGATTACCAATTTGCTAAATTCTTTTTCTGAATTTGCCAGAATGCCAAATCCTGAATTTTCAGATACTAATATCATTGATCTTATCGACAGGGCAGTATTGCCTTACAAAACCAATTACAAACAAATATCTATAACCATAAATTCTAGTTTAAAAAGCAATGTTATTAAATGTGATAAAAATCAAACATTTAGACTTTTTACCAATCTGATTAAGAACAGCGTAGAATCTATAGTTGAAAAAAATGAAAACAAAGGAAAAGTAGAAATATTAATACAGGGTAATGACAGCAGTGTTGATTTTTTATTTCAAGATAATGGGATTGGTTTTGAGCTAGATCAGATGTCAAATATTTCAGAACCTTACTTCACTACTAAACAAAATGGATCTGGCCTGGGCCTGTCTATTGTCTCTAAAATTATTTTTGAACACAAGGGGAATATTAATTTTTATAACAGTAAAAATGGTGCAAATATTCATTTTACATTTAATAAACATCTATGAAAAAAATTTTAATTATTGATGATGAGAAAGATATAAGAATTCTTCTATCTAGTATTTTAAAAGAAGAGGGCTACAGTTGTATTGTCGCTGGAACAGTTGAGGAAGCTGAAAATATTATAGAAAACAATTCTTTTGATCTTGTGCTCCTTGACATTTCTTTAGATGATAAAAAGAAAGATGGAATATATCTTTTAAAAAAAATTAAAAAATTAATAAAGATATTCCTGTGATCATGATATCGGGACACGCAACAATTCAAGTTGCCGTAGAATCTGTAAAACTTGGTGCGTTTGAATTTTTGGAAAAACCTTTTAATACGGATAGGCTTTTGAATTTTACTAAAAGAGCTTTTGAAAACCTAGATTTAAAAAAAGAAAATAAAAATCTAAATAAGCTTTTTTTCGATACCTATGAAATTGTTGGAGATAGTGAGGAAATTACAAAAATTAAGAATATAGTCAAAAAAATAGCTACTACAGAAACAAGAGCTATGATTCTGGGACCAGCTGGATCTGGAAAAGAATTGATTGCAAGAACTATTCACAAAAGCTCATTAAGAAAAGATTTCCCTTTCGTTGTATGCAATGGAGCACTTTTGGACCCAAAAAATTTTGACCGAGAATTATTTGGTATTGAAAATCCAGATAGCACCATAACAGTCGGTTTTTTTGAAAAAGCAAACAATGGAACCTTATTGATTGATAATGTTTCTGAAATACCATTGGAAACACAAACTAAAATTTTAAGAGTTTTAACTGATCAAAAATTTCATCGTGTAAATGGCAATAAGGAAATTTTAACTAATATACGATTTTTAAGTTCTTCTAGTAAGAATTTAAGAAAAGAAATAGAACTAGGGAATTTTCGTGAAGATCTTTTTCAAAGACTTTCCGTTGTAGAAATAAAACTACCCGATCTTCAAAGTAGGACTTCAGATATACCATTATTAATTGAATATTTTATGGAAAAAATTTCTAAGAATTTGGGAAAAAAAGTAATTTCAATTAAGCCTAATTATGTAAAATTATACAAGCACGCATGGTCAGGAAATGTTAGAGAGCTTCGAAATTTAGTTGAGCGTGTAATAATTTTATCAGATGGCACCAAAGAAAACATCGAATTGTTGGTTAATGAAAGCATAGAATCAAAAAATACTAATGAATCTGATGGTTTTTTAGACTTTAATTCGCCTCTAAAAACCGCTAGAGAACAGTTTGAAAAAGAATACTTGATGCATCAATTGAAAAAAAATGGCTCAAACATTTCCAAAACTGCAGAAAGCATTGGCATGGAAAGATCAGCCTTGCATCGGAAGTTAACTTCTTTAGGAATCGAATATAAATGAATATTATAATTTGTGGTGCAGGAAGAGTAGGTATTTCTATTTCCGCCCAACTATGCAAACAGGGTCACTCTATTACAGTCATAGACAAAAATAGTGAAGATATTCAAATAGTAAATGACACTCAAGATGCAAAAGGAATTGTTGGGATTGCAACGCACCCTTCGGTATTAGAAAAGGCAGATGCAAAGAATGCAGATATGATTATTGCTGTAACTAGAAATGATGAAACTAATATGGTCGTCTGTCAAATTGCTCACTCTCTTTTTAATGTATCAAGAAAAATTGCAAGAATTAGATCTAAAGAATTTTTAAAACCAGTATGGAAAAATTTATTTAGTAAAGAAAATCTTCCTATTGATATTATTATTTCCCCAGAATTTGAAGTCGCAAAATCATTGTATAGAAAATTAGAAGCACCAGGCGCCATTGATAGCATACCCTTTGCTGACGATATGGTAAGATTGTTAGAAATACAAATAGATGAAAAATGCCCCTTATTAAACACCTCTCTATCTAAACTTTCTGAAATTTTTTTCGATCTACAGGCCAATGTACTTGGAGCTATAAGAAAAGATAAATTTATAATTTTTAAAAAAACAGATAAGCTTTTAAAAGACGATAAAGCATTTGTCTTGACCAACTCAAAACAAGTAGATCGAGCACTTTCTATTTTTGGAAGAGACGAAAAGTTTGCAAAAACAATCTTGATTATTGGTGCTGGTAACATAGGCCTGGATTTGGCAAAACTACTTGAGGAAGATGAGCAAAAGCCAAGAATTAAAATTATAGAAAAAAATCCTGAAAGAGCAGAAAAAATTGCAACCGATCTAAATGAAGCCATAGTTATCAAGGGCGATGGTTTGGATGAAAATTTATTAAAAGAAATTAATATTGATGAGATTGATACAGTCCTTGCATTAACAGAAGATGATGAGGTTAATATTATGTCTGCCCTAATGTGCAAAAAAAAGGGTGTAAGAAGAACCATATCTATTACCAATAGTTCTAATTATTCACTGTTACAATCTTCCTTAGATTTGGATGATATAGTAGACCCTCGCATGACTACAGTATCAACAATTCTAAAGCATGTTCATAAAGGAAAAATTGAAAGTGTATACACTCTAGATAATGGTGATTACGAAGTTATAGAAGCTAAAATTTTAGAAAGCTCTGAGCTGTTGAATTTATCAATAAAAAAAGCAAAAATTCCAGAAGGAATTAAAATTGGTTTAATTGAACGGGGCAAAGAAGTTATTGTTCCCAACAAGGAAACAATCTTTAACGTTAATGATAGGGTAATTTTGTTATCTAGTAGAGAAAATTTAAGTAAGGTTGAAGAGTTATTCAAAATATCACCTTATTTTTAAATTATAAAAAATGAACTTTAGATCGTTAATTTATTACCTTGGATGGTTTAATATTCCTTTAATTGGTCTTTGTCTTCTAACAATTATTTTTTCTTATTATTCCGGTCACGAGACTGCAATTAATTCTTATTATATTGTTTTATTTATTTCATCTTTTTTTTATTTTTAAGTAGGGTTTTAAATAAAAATTTAAAATTACGAAAATTTGATTTACTAATTATTATTTTTTTAGGATGGGTGATTTATCCAGCAATAATGGCCATACCTTTTTATATTAGTGCTTATCAAGTGGATTTGTTTCAGGCGTATTATGAAAGTTTCTCAGGTTTCATTGGATACGGACTCTCTATTTTTGCAAATCCTGAATTTGTAAATGAACCATTGCTTTTGTGGAGATCAGGGTCTCAATGGATTGGAGGATTTTATTTTCTATTTACTATCATTTCTGTCTTATCTACTAAAGATTTTAATTTTATTCCTTCATCTTATATTTCTAACTCTACAAACTCTTTAAATTTTGAAACTAAATTTATTGAAAATTTTTTAAATCTATTTTATTGTTACTTATTATTTTCTTTATTTATTCTACTTCTTTTAAATTTTTCTAGCTTTAATTTATTTGAAAAAATTAACCTAATGATGACGGCCGTTTCTTCTGGTGGTTTCTTTATCAAGCAAAAATTGTTTATTTTCAGCCAACTGGACAAATTTATAGTGGCGATCTGTTTTTTATTTAGCTCTTTAAATATTTTTATACTTTACGAAATATTTAAATTTAGTAAAAAATATAATTTTAAAGAAGATATCACTATAATTATTTTTTCTTTTTCTTTATCTTTTGTAATCTTGCTTGCATTTTCTCAGTTGGATAATTTTTATAATATTTTATTGTTTGTGAGCACTTCGATATCTACCTCTGGTATTGTGCTTGATACTAGCACAAAACTTCCCTATGTGTTTGTTTTGCTAGTTCTAACTTTTGTAGGAGGGTCAATTTTTTCAACAGGTGGTGGCTTTAAAATGTTGCGCGTGATGTTCTTTATAAAAAAATTTTTAATAGAAGTGACAAAGTTACTAAGCCCGTCCGTTACATTAAAAAAAACTATTTTCGGCAGCCTAAACACTATTAAAAATTCTGACTATTATACAATTTCCTTAATCTTTATTTCATACGGTTTTGTCTTGATTGCAGGTTGTGTTTTACTAAGCTTCGAGAGTCTCTCATTTGAGGATACTTTCAAAGTTGTTTTTTTAACTTTAAACAATACTCTTCCAGTAAACTATCTTGGCGATTCTTTTAAATTTGCAGATCTTTCTTACATCTCTCACTTTTTTTTATTAATAATGATGTTTCTCTCTAAGGTTTATTTTATATCGGTACTCGTATTTATTAAAAAAGTTATTTGGGATTAATTCTTTTGTATTATTGTATTTACTCTCTCAAATAAGTTAGTTAGAAGGATTAAATATTGCGCTCTTAGCTCAGCTGGATAGAGCATCGGTTTTCTAAACCGAGGGTCGGTGGTTCGAGTCCACCAGAGCGCACCATAAATATGCATTTTGTATATCTCTTAATTTCTTCTGGCACAAAACCCAATACTTACGTTGGTTACACTAATGATTTATTTAAAAGAGTAACAGCGCACAATTCAGGTAAAGGCGCTAAATATACTAGAGGAAGACATTGGATTCTTGCTTATTACGAAATTTTTAAATCTAAAAATTTAGCCCTAAAAAGAGAGCATGCTTTAAAAAAAAATTACAAATTAAGAAAATCCATAAAAGATAATTATTTAATCAACCTGTAGTTGTTTTTGTTTTTTTTTGATTAATTTTTATTTTTAATCAGTTATAGTTTGTGAAAATAAACAAATAAAAGGGGATACAATATAATGAAAATTATAAAATTCGCTGTTTCTATCTTTGCAGTACTTTTACTTGCTGCTTGTGGAAATGAATCAGCAAAAAAAACAAGTACTCTTGATACGACCAAGAGCCAAGGTTTTGTTAAATGTGGAGTCTCTCAGGGACTGCCAGGTTTTTCAAATGCTGATGCTTCTGGTAATTGGGCTGGTATGGACGTTGACGTTTGTAGAGCTGTTGCCGCTGCTGTTTTAGGCGATGCTACTAAAGTTAAATACACACCATTAAGTGCTAAAGAAAGATTCACTGCTCTTCAAGCTGGAGACATTGATGTTCTTTCAAGAAATACAACCTGGACATTAGAAAGAGATGCTGCAATTGGTTTAGAATTTGTAGGCGTTAACTTTTATGATGGACAAGGTTTCATGGTTAGAAAAAAATCTGGAATTAAATCTGTGAAAGATTTTCAAAATGGAACTAAAGTTTGTACAAATACTGGAACGACTACTGAGTTAAACATGGCTGATTTTTTCAAAGCGGCTGGTGTTTCTTATGAGCCTGTAGTATTTGAAAAAGCAGATGAAGTTGTTCAAGCTTACGATTCTGGACGTTGTGATACGTACACTACGGACAAGTCTGGTTTAGCTTCTCAAAGAACTAAATTAACTGCACCTGACGATCACATTGTTTTACCTGAAACAATTTCTAAAGAGCCTTTAGGACCTGTTGTTAGAGAAGGTGACGCAACATGGGCGGATGTAGTTAGATGGTCATTAAATGTTTGGATTGAAGCTGAAGAGTATGGCGTTAATTCTGAAAACATTGACTCTATGATGGATAGTAAAAATCCAGCGATTCAGAGAATAGTGGGAGCGGAGGGTACAAAGAACGGTGCTGCTCTAAACTTGGATCAAAAATGGAGTTACAATCTTATTAAACAAGTTGGAAATTATGCTGAGAGCTATAAAAGAAATTTAGCTGACACTGGTATAATGCCTGACAGAGGTCCAAATGCACTTTGGACTAATGGCGGAATTCTTTACGTTCCACCAGTAAGATAGTAAATATTTAAATTAAAAGGGGCTTTTAATTAAGCCCCTTTTTTTTATCTGTTCCCTAAAATGAAATTATTAAAAAAAAATATAGAAAAATTGAATTTGTTTTTGGAAAACTATCCAAAAATAGGAATATATTTTCCACAATTTTTAATTATTTTATTACTAGGTATTATTATTTCTTATTTTTCCTTGAATGCTAGCACGAACATGGCTGCTAGAGGAATAGAGACTGGCTTTGGTTTTTTAGCAAACAAAGCATCATTTGACATTCAATTCAGCTTAATAGATTTCGATAGCAATGATAGTTATGCAAGAGCCTATTTAGTTGGGCTGCTTAATACTCTTTTAGTTTCAGGAATAGGTATTTTTTTTGCAACAGTAATCGGTTTTTTTGTAGGTGTAACTCGTCTATCATCTAATATTTTGGCATCAAAAGTTGCTGAAGCGTATATAGAAATTTTTAGAAACATACCCTTATTATTGCAAATATTTTTTTGGTATTTTGCTATTTTACGTTTATTACCATCATCAGACAATTCGTTAATTCTTTTTAATTTTGTTTTTGCCAACATTAAAGGAATATACGTTCCTAGATTTGTATGGGAAAATCTTAATCATTTTGTTTATGGTTTTTTATTTTCTATTCTAGCTATTTATCTATTTGTTTCTTTTTCAAAAAAAAAGCAGGAAAAAACTGGAGTTCAAGTACCAACATTTACCACGTCTCTAGTCATTTTTTTTACAATTAACTTTATAGTAATCTATTTTGGAAATGTAGGCTTATCTTTATCGTATCCTGTATTAGAAACTAATAGGGGTTTGTACAATTATATGGGTGGCGTTTCTGTTATACCAGAACTCATAGCTTTAGCTTTTTCATTATCACTTTACACATCTACTTTTATTGCAGAGTGTGTGAGAGCAGGAATTCTTGGAATTGACAAAGGTCAAAAAGAAGCCGCAGCATCTATTGGTCTATCAAAAGGTCAAATTCTTAAATTAATAGTTATTCCTCAGGCTTTAAGGATAATTATACCTCCGGTTACAAATCAGTATCTAAATCTAACAAAAAATTCTTCTCTAGCCGCAGCAATTGCTTATCCCGATATTGTACTAGTTTTTGCGGGTACAGCTTTAATGCAAACAGGAAAGGCTATTGAAATTGTTTCAATTACTATGCTTACCTATTTGACTTTAAGTGTTTCAATCTCGCTACTTATGAACTGGTATAACAAAAAAAACTCAATAGTTGAAAGATAACAATGAATTTTATTAATTGGAGCAAACAAAATCTATTCGCAAATTGGAAAGACTCTCTTTTAACAATTACAATTTTGTATCTTTTTTATGTATCAATACCTCCTCTATTAAACTGGGTTTTTTTAGACGCCACTTTTTTTGGTGACAGCAAGAAGGATTGTACTGGTGGTGGAGCTTGCTGGGTTTTTATTAATGTTTGGATTAAAAGATTTACATACGGCATGTACCCAAATGATCAAATTTGGAGAATAAATTTAGCCTTTGTTATTTTCTTTATTTCAATAGGCTCTTACTTTTTTGTTAGTTCAAAAATAAAAAAATATATTTTTATTTTTTTAACTTTAGTTTTTCCATTTTTGGCAATTTTTTTATTTCATGGAGGATCTTTGGGTTTGGAAGAAGTAGAGACAAGAGTTTGGGGAGGTCTTTTTTTAACTTTATTTATATCCGTTTTTTCTATTATTTTTTGTTTTCCAATAGGTGTTTTGTTGGCCATGGGAAGAAGGTCTAACCTTCCTGTAATTAAGTATTTTTCTATTGGTTTTATTGAACTATGGCGCGGTGTGCCATTGATTACTGTTTTGTTTATGGCTGCAGTTATGTTCCCAGTTTTTTTGCCCAGTGGTACTAATTTGGACAAACTAATTAGAGTGATTATAGCAATTACGTTATTTGAATCTGCCTACATCGCTGAAGTAGTTAGAGGAGGATTGCAAGCTATACCACGAGGACAATACGATGCTGCAAATTCTATTGGAATGGGTTACTGGAAAAGCCATCTCCTAATCATTTTGCCTCAAGCATTAAAAATTGTTATTCCTGGAGTCGCAAACACCTTCATCGCATTATTTAAAGATACACCATTAATTCTTGTTGTTGGTTTGATGGAACTGCTTGGTATGGTCAATATGGCAAAAACAAATCCTGCATGGCTTGGTTTAGCTACTGAAGGTTATGTGTTCGCTGCGTTTGTATATTTTATTTTTTGTTTTTCTATGAGCAGGTATAGCCTAAGCTTAGAAAATAAGTTAAAAACTACCAATTAATATGTCAAAAATTATAGAGCTTAAAGATGTTAATAAATGGTTTGGTGACTTTCAGGTTCTGAAAGACATCAATTTAACTGTGTCTTCTAAGGAAAAAATAGTTATTTGTGGCCCTTCAGGATCTGGTAAATCTACTCTTATTAGGTGTATTAACCGTCTAGAAGAGCACCAGAAGGGTGACATTGTAGTTGATGGAATAACTTTGGATGCAAACACAAAAAATATAGAAAAAATTAGAAGTGAAGTTGGAATGGTGTTTCAGCAGTTTAATTTATTTCCACATTTATCTATTTTAGATAATTGTACTTTAGCTCCCATTTGGGTGAAAAAGAAATCTAAAAAAGAGGCTGAAGAATTAGCCAATCAATACTTAGAAAAGGTTCAAATTGTAGATCAGGCTAAGAAATTTCCAGGACAACTTTCAGGTGGTCAGCAGCAAAGAGCTGCAATTGCTAGAGCGCTCTGTATGGAGCCAAATATAATGTTATTTGATGAGCCTACTTCCGCACTAGACCCAGAAATGATCAAGGAAGTTTTGGATGTGATGGTAGATTTAGCCAAGGGTGGAATGACTATGTGCGTTGTAACACATGAAATGGGCTTTGCTAAAGAAGTGGCGGATAGAGTTATTTTTATGGATGAGGGCAGTATAGTTGAAGAGAAACGTACTGATCAATTTTTCAACAGTCCAGAAAATGAAAGAACTAAACTTTTCTTAAGTCAGATTTTAAACTAACCAATCTGGATAAGGTAAGTTTTTTGATTTTAAAAAATCAACATTAAAAATTTTACTAGCAGACCTAGATCCTACATCACAAAGGATTGTTACTATGGTGTTTCCAGGCCCCATTTCTTTTGCCATTTCTATAGCTCCCGCAACATTGATTCCCGAAGAAGTTCCGAGACACAACCCTTCATGCTTCAAAAGATTGAAAATTATATTTAACGCTTTTGTATCGTCTATTTGATAGGCATAATCTACGAGTGTATTTTCAAAATTTTTAGTAATTCTAGAAGTTCCAATTCCTTCAGTGATTGAAGATCCTTCTGATTTTAGGTCTTTATTTTTTACAAAATTATAGAGAGATGAACCAAATGGATCACTTAATCCAATTTTTATATTTTTATTTTTTTTTCTCAATCCTTCAGATACTCCAGCCAAAGTTCCGCCACTACCTACGGAGCATATAAAGCCATTAACATTACCAGAAGTTTGTAACCATATTTCTTCAGACGTTGTTTCTATATGAGCTTGCTTGTTGATAGTATTGTCAAATTGATTAGCCCAATAGGTCAGCTTACCAGATTCTTTTCTAATTTTTTCTGCTACAATCTTGGAATACTTTACATAATTATTAGGATCAGAGTAGGGCACTGCATCCACTTCTATAAGTTTTGCACCTAACTGTCGGATAGCATCTTTTTTTTCTTGAGCTTGTGTTTTTGGAATCACTATTACACTTTTAACACCAAAGTAGTTGGCAACTAAAGTTATTCCAATTCCTGTATTACCGGCCGTACCCTCAACAATAGTACCTCCTTTTTCTAATTCGTTTTTATTTAATGCATCTTTAATTATATAAAGGGCAGCCCTATCTTTTACAGATTGACCTGGATTTAAAAATTCAGCTTTTCCATAAATTTTACATTTCGTAAGTTCAGAAGCTTCCTTTAAATAAATTAAAGGAGTGTTGCCAATTAAATCTATAATACTATTTTTCATATTTGTTTGATCATTTAAACGAGTTAACTATTACGAAATTCTCTACTAAGCAACTTTCTTTAAATAAAATTGACTAACATCAGTATGATTTAAAGAAAATCCTGTTTCGCAGTAATCAAAATAATAATTCCATATTTTATTGAAACGCTCATCAAACTTAGTGTTTTTAATTGCAGGCCAATTCTTATTAAATCTTTTTTTCCATTCAATTAAAGTTTTTGCGTAATCATGACCAAAATCTTTCTGATGGTATAATTCTAATTTATGTTTTTTAAACAATTTCAGTAAAATTGACTTGCTAGGAAGCATTCCTCCTGGAAAAATATATTTTTGGATAAAGTCAACATTGTCTGCATAATGATTAAATGAAGCATCGTTAATAGTGATTATTTGCAAGCAAACCTTACCTTCGTTATTGAGCGAATGGTAAATCTTATCAAAATAAGTATCCCAATATTTTTGCCCAACTGCCTCAAACATCTCAATGGAGATAATTTTGTCGAATTTTTTTTCAATCTTTCTATAGTCCAAAAGGTTTAAATCTAAATTAGTTTCTTTGAGAGGTATTTCTGCTTGAACATACTCAAATTGATTTTTACTTATAGTATAGCCACTAAAATTAGTTTTTTTATTTTGTTTTAAAATTGTATTTACAAATCCACCCCAACCAGTGCCAATTTCACAAATATGATCATCATTTTTAATATCCAAATTATGAATTATATTTTCGTATTTCTTATTTTGAGCATCTATCAAGTTCAGCTCCTGATTCTCATATAGGGCAGAAGAGTAGCTCATGGTTTTATCTAGCCATTTAGAATAAAAATCATTCCCTAGGTCGTAATGAAACTCAATATTTTTTTTAGCCTGATAAATAGAATTTTTTTTAAAAAAAAATTTGATTTTCTCTAATAGCTTTAAATAAAAATTAGGCTTTAGAAGAAGATTGTTTTCTTTTTGATTTTTAAGCAGTACCTTCAACACACTACTTAGGTTGGAAGTGCTCCACTTGTTATTGATAAAGCCCTCTGCAAAGCCAAGCTCACCTTTTAAAACTATATCACGAATTAAAGAAGAATCGTTTATTGTTAAGTCGGCATTTAACCCAGACTGACTACCTTGGTATATTCTTTCATCCTTATTTTGAAATCTTACCTTCAGACTTCCCCAACGAATGTTATTTAAGTAATTTTCTAAGAAACTTAATCCAATTTTATTCATGAAAACTAACAGTATCTTTATTTTTTTTGGCTTTAAAGAAAAATTTTTTTCCTTTTTTAAAAATTTTGATTGCTTGGAAATGAATCAGAAGCATAATTTTTTGAGTAAAAAATAAATTTTTAAAAATTTCTTTTATAAGACCCATGTTAGAAAAAGAGATTTCTTTAGTTTTAAGGCCAGTTAATAATTGCATAGATTCGTTGTTAGCGTTTATTTTAAGACCTATACATGGAAAAATACTATTTAAACTAAAATCATATCTCATGTTAGATCTTAAAAATGGAGATACATACATTTTTTTAATTGCTGTATGTTTTATTTTATTTTTTTTATTAATCTTAAATACGTAGCAATGCTGCTCATGATGCGTATTCTTAACCTCATATATAACAAATTTTAATTTTTTTTTATTATCAATGCAAAAGTAAATAGATATGGGATTAAAAACATATCCTAAAAATCTTGGCACTGACAACAAGTAAACAGTTAAACTTTCACTCAGTTTATATTTTTTATTTATAGTATTTTTTACCCAGGTTAAAAGATTAGCATTTTTTTTTCGTGCTCCATGATCTTTTGAATGAAAGCTTAAAATATTAAACTTATTAATTGAGAAAAAGTTTTTTTTTTCAATTACATTATATTTTTCCAAATTAAGCATTATCGCTGGATAAGAATGAGAAAAGAAATTTTTAAAAGGCTTAGTTCGCTTATGAAAAATAGTTACTTGATAAAAATATAAATCTTTCATTTATTTAATATTTTTTACAATCCTTAGTGCTGATTTTAATCCATCTTCATGAAATCCATATCCCTGCCATGCTCCAGCAAACCAAACTCCGTTTTCGCCCTGAACTTCATCTAGTTTATTTTGTATATCTTGGGTTTTGTTATTGAATACTGGATGTGAGTATTTAATTCTTTTTATTATTTTATCTTTTTTTATTTTATCATCACAATTAATTGAAACAAAAATATTCTTATCTATTGTGAGGTTTTGTAATAAATTCATCCAGTACGTTAATGCAAAAGTTTTTTTTCTATTAAGAAAGTTCCAGCTAGACCAATTGTTTTTATTTTTTGGCATAACACTCGAGTCAGTATGCATAATTGCAGTATTGCCTCGGTACTTTACCATATTAAGTAATTTTTTTTGATCTATTGTAATCTTGCTCAGTATTTTTTTTGCACTATCTGTATGGGTTGCAATGATTACATGATCAAATTTATATTTTGTTCCTTTTAAGGTTGTGATGTATTTTTTTTGCTGGTTAATTTTTAACACTTTTTCATGAATAAAGTTTTTTCCTCCTACTAGTTTATAAATTTTTTCTACATAACTCTTACTACCATTGGAGATTGTGTACCAAATCGGTCTCTTTTTTATAATGTTGATCAATCCGTGATTTGAAAAGAAACTTAAAATAAAATGAATTTTAAAATTTTTTATTTTTCCAACTGGATTTGACCATATGGATGCACACATAGGGTAAAAGTAGAAATCTAAAAATTCTTTTGAAAATTTATTTGAGGAAAGAAATTGAGAGACGGTCTCTTTACTAACTATCTCGCTATTAATATATTGCTTGGTAATTTTATTAAACTTGAACACATCTTTTAAAACTCTCCAATATCTTAGCGTGAGACTATTTTTGCTTAAGAATATTGATTTTAAATTTTTACCTGACCATTCGTATTTTTTTTGCCTGTTTATGACTGAAAAGCTCATATTGCTTATTTGATATTTTATTTTAAGCCTTTGAATAAATTGAATGAAATTTTTGTAATTAAAATTGTTAAAAACAATGAAGCCACTATCAACGTTTACCGACTCTTGGTTTATCTTTATTGTGTGTGTGTGGGTATGACCACCCAAATACTCATTTTGCTCAAAAATTTTAACATTGAAATTTTTATATAAATAGTAAGCTGCTGAAAGACCAGAAATACCTGAGCCAATAATAATTACCTTCTTTTTTGTCAATTTTTTAAATTCTTAAATGCTTCTAGAGCGGAGTTTCTTGCTTCAGCATGATTTACAATGGGAGCGTAGTAGTTTTTTTTTAAATTAAAATTAACTTTAGATTGCTCATCTTCTGGCATTTCCCATGGCTTGTGAATATATTTTTTTGGTATCGGGTTTAATTCCTTTACCCATTTTTTTACATACATTCCTTCAGAGTCAAATTTCTCTCCCTGAAGAATTGGATTAAAAATTCTAAAGTACGGAGCTGCATCAGCACCACATCCAGCAACCCATTGCCAACCTGCAACGTTATTGGGTACATTAAAGTCTAATAAGCAATCTCTGAAATGCTTTTCACCTTCTACCCAATTAATTCTCAGATGCTTTACTAAAAAAGACGCTGTTATCATTCGAACTCTGTTGTGCATCCACCCTGTCTCAGAAAGTTCTCGCATTCCAGCATCGACTATCGGGTAACCAGTTTTTCCCTGTTTCCACTTTTTTAACTTAGCATCATCCCTGACCCAATTAAATTTATCAAACTGCTTTCTTAGATTACCAGTTTGCATTTGAGGGAAGAAATTAATTAAATGATGCGCAAATTCTCTCCAACCTATTTCATTAATATATTTTCTGAAGCCAATTTTTTTTTGAGAAATTTTATAGCATTCTTCAAATATTGTTTGTGATGATATTTCTCCAAAAGCCAAATATGGTGAAAGCTTAGAAGTTCCTTCCACAGAAGGAATGTCTCTATTGGTGCCGTAATCAACAATTTTTTTTTAATAAAATCTTTTAATAATGTTTTAGCCATATCTTCACCTGGAGTCCAAAATTTTTCAAATTTTTCAAACCATTCTTTTTTAGGCAGTATCAGATTTAATACAGCAGTATTATCTTCTTTAATTGTAGATTTTTTGTATGTAATTTTTTTACTAATAAAATTTTTATTTTTTAAATACTGCTCTTCAGCATTTCTCCAATAGGGAGTAAAAACTTGAAACGGTGTATTATCTTTTTTTCTAACGCTAAAAGGATCTTGTAACAAATTACTCTCAAATTTTTCATAATTCACATCATAAATAGCTAGATTTTTTTCAATTTCATTCTCAATTAGCCGCTCATCAGGTCTGGCAATTGCATTGTAGTAAAAGTTATCTATTTTTTCATTTTTAATTAATTTTTTTATATATACAATTTCATTATCAGCATAAACTTTAAAAGAAATTCCTATATTATTTAATTTATTTTGAAAGTTAACTAAAGTTTTGTGTAGCCACCATCTTTGAGCTGATCTATTTTTAAATTTTTTTTCATCATAAATAAAAAATGCCTCAATTTTTTCCTGGATATTACAAATATTGTATAATGCGGGATTGTCATCTATTCTAAAGTCCTCCCTGACCCATAAATAATTTTTTTTTGACATATAATTTCTTATATATAAATCAAGCTGTTTATTACATATTTTTGTTGATTTTATATCTTGCCATACAAGCTATTTTAGAGTGTATTAACCGAATATTAAAAAGGGGGACATTTTTTTTATGAGTGCACTATTAAACCAACATCTAGGAAAGAAGCTTAGACTTAGAAGAACTTCTCTAGGTCTTACACAAACACAAGTAGCACAAGCAATTAACGTTACATTTCAACAAATACAAAAATATGAAAAAGGAACTAATGGAGTTTCATCAGCTAGATTGTTGCAATTAGCTAATTTCTTAAAAGTTCCAATAAAATTCTTTTTTGAAGACTATCAAGACTTTTCCGAAACAACCCAAAATGACGGGACGCAAAGCCTCAATTATTCATTTTTAACTAAGCTATTTTCTGAATTGAGCTCTGATGAAAAGAGTAAGATAATTCAGTTTTTGAATACGAATAAAGAAGAAAGAAAAGTTATCTAATTTTTGGCTCCTCGAGCAGGACTCGAACCTGCGACCAATTGATTAACAGTCAACTGCTCTACCAACTGAGCTATCGAGGAATTTCAGCCACAATACAAATTTTTTTTACAAAAACAATATAAATATGGAGGCCACGTCCAGAATCGAACTGGAATAAAAGGATTTGCAATCCTCTGCGTAACCATTCCGCCACGTGGCCATATTTATTCAAAATATTTATTAATTCTGAAAGATGTATATATATATTTTAAAGACGTATAATCAATAATATGAAATTTGAAAATCAAAGAAATGAAATGGTTGAAAGCCAATTAAGACCAAATCTGGTGCTTAATGAAAATATTTTACAAGCATTTGGCACTGTAAAACGTGAAAAGTATTTTTCAACGAAACTCCAGTCAATTTCTTACATGGACGACAATATTTTTATAAATGATGAGAGGTTTGTTTTACGACCTTTTGTATTAGGAAAATTAATATCAAACTTGGATATTGGATTAGATAAAAATGTTTTAGATGTAGGTTCAACCAATGGATATAGCTCTTCTATCCTTTCCTATCTTTTTAAAAAAGTTGTCAGTCTTGAAGATAATGACACATGCGCTGATCTTATTACAAAAACATGTAAAGGTGAAAATTTACAAAACATTAAGGTTATTAAAAACTCCTTTTTAGAAACTGAAAATTTAAAATCAACTTTTGATAGCATTTTAATAAATGGAGAGGTGGATTCAAATCCAATAAATTTAATAAAGTTATTAAAATTAAATGGAAAGCTAGTTACTATATTTAGAGATGGTAGAAGTTCATATGCATGTATGTATATCAAAAAAGAAAATAACACTTTTGATAAATTGAGAATTTTTGATGCCTCTTCTCCCGCTCTTATTAATTACAAAAGCAAAGAGCCTGTTTTTACCTTTTAAATGAAAAATTTTGGGTCTTACAATCATACAAAAATTGAAGATAAGATATATAAATTCTGGGAGAAAAAAAAATACTTCAAACCTATTAAAAATAACAATAAAAAAAAATATTTTTCTATTGTTATTCCACCACCTAATGTGACAGGCAGTTTGCATATGGGTCATGCTTTAAATAACACAATCCAAGATTTACTTATACGTTTCAAAAGAAATCAAGGCTACGAAACCTTATGGCAGCCTGGTACAGATCATGCAGGTATTGCAACCCAAATGGTAGTTGAAAAACAATTGGCCTTAGCTGGAAAGACTAGGCAGCAGCTAGGAAGGAAAAATTTTATAAAAGAAATTTGGAAATGGAAAGCTAAATCTGGAAACGAAATAGTATCTCAATTAAAGAAGCTTGGATCTTCTTGTGATTGGAGCAAGGAAAGATTTACTATGGACAAGGGTCTATCCGAAGCTGTTACCAAAGTTTTTGTGGATCTTTATAAAAAGAAATTAATCTACAAAGATTTAAAGTTAGTTAATTGGGACCCGGTATTGCAAACGGCTGTGTCTGATCTTGAGGTTGTTCAAAAAGATGTAAATGGAAAATTATATTTTATAAAATACAGAATTAAAGATAGCAGTCAGGTTGTAACCATTGCAACTACCAGACCTGAAACTATGTTTGGTGATGCTGCTTTAGCCGTGAATCCTAAAGACGATAGATTTAAAAATATTGTTGGAAAAATAGCCATTGTGCCTGTTTCAAATAAAGAAATAACTATTATTGCAGATATTCATGCTGACCCTGAGCAGGGTAGTGGAGTTGTAAAAATTACTCCAGCCCATGATTTTAACGATTTCATAGTCGGTGAAAGAAATAATTTAGAAAAAATAAATATCTTCACTAAAGATGCCAAGCTTAATGAAAATGCTCCATCTGAATATATTGGTTTAGACAGATTTGATGCAAGATCCAAACTGTTAGATGAGTTAGAAAAATTAGATTTAATAGAAAAAATTGAAACGACCAAACACGCAGTTCCTTATGGAGACAGGTCCAATTCTATAGTAGAGCCTTATCTTACAGAGCAGTGGTTTTTAAATGCAAAAGTCTTATCTAAAGAAGCAATAAGCAACGTTAAAAAAAAAGAAACTTCCTTTTTTCCTAGTAGTTGGTCTAAGACATATTTTCAATGGATGGATAATATCCAACCATGGTGTATTTCAAGACAACTATGGTGGGGCCATCAAATACCAGTTTGGTATGCTCCCAATGGAGAGGTGTTTGTTGCTAACAATAAAAAAGAAGCTGAAAAATTAGCTAAAAAAAAATTTAAAAATAAAGTTTCCTTAAAGCAAGATGAGGATGTTCTTGATACTTGGTTCTCTTCAGCTTTATGGTCCTTTGCAACTTTTGGCTGGCCTAAAAAAACATACGAGTTAAAAAGATTTTATAGCACTTCAGTTTTGGTAACAGGTTTTGACATAATATTTTTTTGGGTTGCCAGAATGATGATGATGTCTCTTTATTTTATGAAAAAAGTACCTTTCTCAAATGTTTATGTGCACGCGTTAGTCAGAGATGACAAAGGACAAAAAATGTCGAAATCTAAAGGCAATGTAATTGACCCTATTGTATTGATTAATGAATATGGAGCTGATGCATTGAGATTTACCTTAATTGCAATGTCATCACCAGGTCGTGATGTAAAATTAGCAAAAGATAGGGTCAATGGTTACAAAAATTTTGTTACTAAAGTTTGGAATATTTTTAATTTTTCCAAATTTAATAAAACTTTTACAAAGCCAAAAATAAATATTAAAAAAATTAACCATCCATTAAACTTGTGGATTCTAAATGAGTTTGCCTTATGCAAAATAAAAACTAATGACTGTATCGAGGCTTATCGTTTTGATGAGGCTGCTAAACATGTTTATCAGTTTGTTTGGAACTTTTTTTGCGATTGGTACATAGAATTTTCTAAGCCGATTTTATATTCGGATGATAAAAAAAATATAAAGGAGCTAAAAGACACTATGACTTTTTTGCAGTCAGAGATTTTACTTTTATTGCATCCTTTTACTCCCTTTGTGACAGAGGAGCTTTGGAGCTTAACAAAATTTAATACATTTTTTAAAAAGCCATTAATTTCTCACGTAAGCAAAGCTTCTTACTTACTAACTAAACCTCAGATTTTAAAATCTAAAAATATCAATATACTAATTGGTTTTATATCTGAAATAAGGTCTTTAAAAGCTTCCTTAGGAATTAGCCCTGGTAGTTTTTGTAATCTTTTTTTAAACGAATCTTCGGCTACCTTCCGAAATTTAATTAAAAAAAACTCAGACATCGTTAAGAGATTAGCTAGAGTAAAAGAAGTAGACTTTTCACAGAATATAAGCTCCTCGGTAATTAAAATTTTAGTCAACGATGAAAACATTAAAATTAAATTTGATAACGATATTAATTTAAATGATCAAAAGGAACTTCAGGTTAAAAAAATTAATGAACTCAATAAAAAAATATCTTCTACTGAACAAAAATTAAAAAATAAAGGGTTTGTTGACAACGCACCAAAGAATATTGTTGATAATGAAAGAGAAATGTTATCAAATTACAAAATTGATTTAGAAAAAATTAACAACATCCTAAGGAGCTTTATATAATTATGTCATCATCATTCGACAAATCAAAATTACCTAGTCGCCATACTACTGTTGGACCCGAAAGAGCTCCTCATAGATCTTTTTATTACGCAATGGACTTAACAAGAGAGGATGTTGCCAGACCTTTCGTTGGAGTAGTTTCTACGTGGAATGAAGCGGCACCATGCAACATTTCTTTAATGAGACAAACTCAAAGTGTTAAAAAGGGTGTTTATGATCACATGGGTTTACCAAGAGAATTTTGTACAATTACAGTGACTGACGGTCTAGCAATGGGGCACGAAGGAATGAAATCGTCTTTAATTTCTAGAGAAGTAATTGCAGATTCAACTGAATTGACAGTCCGTGGACATTGTTACGATGCATTAGTAGGTGTTGCTGGTTGTGATAAGTCCCTACCTGGATTGATGATGGCCATGTGTAGACTAAATGTTCCGAGTGTTTTTATTTATGGTGGATCAATTCTCCCAGGAAAATTTAAAGGTAAAGACGTTACAGTTGTTGACGTGTACGAGGCTGTAGGTATGCACGAAAATGGAAAAATGTCAGATGAAGATTTATTAGAACTTGAGTTAGCTGCTTGTCCAAGCGCGGGCGCTTGTGGTGGTCAATTTACAGCTAACACTATGGCTTGCGTATCGGAAGCTATAGGACTTGCATTACCATACTCCTCTGGAACACCTGCACCATACGAAGAAAGAGATAAGTTTGCTTATGAAAGTGGGAAAGTTGTTATGAATCTTTTAAAGAAAAAACTAAGACCAAGAGACATTGTAACTTTAGACTCTTTAAAAAATGCTGCTGTAATTGTTGCTGCTACAGGCGGTTCTACCAATGCTGCGTTGCACTTACCAGCTATAGCCAATGAATGTGGTATCAAATTCGATTTAATGGATGTTGCAGAAATTTTCAAAAAAACACCTTATCTAGCAGATTTAAAACCTGGCGGAAAATATGTTGCTAAAGACATGTTCGAAGCAGGGGGCGTGCCTATGCTTCTCAAAACATTATTGGATGGCGGATTTATCAACGGCAATTGCATGACAGTTACGGGTAAAACTATGGCTGAAAATTTAAAGGATGTTAAGTTTGATAAAAAACAAGATGTAATGAGACCTCATGACAACCCAATTACTCCTACCGGTGGTGTTGTGGGTTTAAAAGGTAATTTGGCACCAGAAGGGGCTATTGTAAAAGTTGCAGGTATGAAGAAATTACGTTTTGAAGGAGTAGCCAAATGTTTTGATAGTGAAGAGGAAGCATTCAAGGCTGTGAAAAGCAAGAATTACAAAGAAGGTGATGTTATCATTATTAGATACGAAGGTCCAAAAGGAGGACCAGGTATGAGAGAGATGCTTTCAACTACTGCTGCTATTTATGGACAGGGAATGGGTGAAAAAGTTGCACTTATTACTGATGGAAGATTTTCTGGAGCTACGAGAGGATTCTGTGTTGGTCATGCAGGACCAGAAGCTTTTGTTGGTGGCCCACTAGCTCTACTAGAAGATGGAGATAAAATAATTATAGATGCTGAAAAAGGAACTATAGACGTTGATTTAGATGACCAAACTTTCAAAACTAGAAAAGGCAAATGGAAGCCTAAAGAATCTAATTTCAACAGCGGAACTCTTTGGAAGTTTAGCCAAACAGTTGGATCTGCCAAGAATGGAGCGGTAACACATCCAGGTGGTTCAAAAGAAAAAAGCTGTTACGCTGACATATAGTTGTGAAAGTTAAACCTATCATTCTATGCGGTGGTGCTGGTACAAGATTATTTCCCAGCTCCTACAAAATTCACCCAAAACAATTTATAGATTTTGGCGGCTGGAATTTATTCCAAAAAACACTAGAGAGAATTAAGAGTCCTATTTACGACCATCCTGTTATTAGCTCCAATGAGAAATATGAAAAAATAATTAAATCATTTTTAAAAAAATATAAGATTAAAAAATATGATTTAGTTTTAGAGCCGTATAAAAAAAATACAGCCCCCGCTGTGCTTTCTTCAGCATTATTGGCTAACATTCCCAACAATCAAGCTTTAATATTTTTACCGGCGGATCAATTAATTGACAACGTTAAGGCATTTAACAAAGCAGTAAAGCAAAACCAAAAAAAACTTGCAGATGACAATATTTGTATTTTTGGAATTAAACCCACCGAACCGTCTTGTCAATTTGGATACTTCTTAATCAATAAACATAATAATATAGTTACTTCTTTTGTGGAGAAGCCAAGTGAAGTAATTGCAAAAAAAATTATTAAAAAAAATGCCTATTGGAATTCTGGTATTTTTTACTTAAGAAAAGATTCTTTAATTTATCATTATAAAAAAAATCAACCTAGTTTATTAAAAAATTGCCTCAGAGCTGTTGAAAAATCTCAATCTAAAAAATCTGTTTACAAACTTCACAAGCCTTCTTATGCAAAGGCTAAGGAAATTTCTTTCGATTATGCTATTTTGGAAAAATCTAAAAAAATATTAGGAGTTGGATTGAGTGTTGTATGGTCTGATTTGGGTAGCTGGAGAGCTATTACACATTTGTTTAAAAGAATAAAAAATAAATACTATAGTAAAAAAAATACTTTTATTAAACCTTGGGGAAAGTATTTTAATCTACATCGTGGAAAGTGTTTTTTAATTAAAGAATTGGTAGTTAATAAGAATTCTTCTATCAGTCTTCAAAAACATAGACATAGAGCCGAACACTGGACAATTACGCAAGGCAAACCAAAAGTCACAATAGATGCCAGAAAGCTTTACCCAAAGACCAATGAGACAGTTTTCATACCCTTGGGCGCTGTTCATCGAGTTGAAAATAAATTTAACCAGCCTGTTAAAATTATAGAGGCTCAGGTTGGTAAAATATTAAAGGAATCAGATATAATTAGATACGTTGATCAGTACAATCGTATCAAGTAAGAACGCATCTAATAGGAACATGATCAGAAGGTCTTTCATTGTCTCTAGTGAATTTATCAATTTCAATAGTTTTCAAATCTTGAATCATTGAGTCAGAAACAAGGTAGTGATCTATTCTTAATCCTTTGTTTCTTTGCCAAGATCCTTGTTGATAGTCCCAAAATGTATATTCCTTGGGTTCTTTATTAAACAATCTAAAACCATCCTTAAAACCGAGATTTAATAATGATCTAAATTTTTTTCTAATTTCCAATTTAAACAAAGCATCGTTTGTCCAATCCTCAGGGTTTCCCACGTCTTCTTCGCTTGGTATGACATTAAAATCACCAGTAATGATAATGTTTTTGTTTTTTTTAAACTTTCCGACTATGTATTTTTCAAAAACATCCATCCATTTTTTTTTATAGTCATATTTTTCGGTATTAATTGGATTTCCATTTGGAAGATAAATAGAGACGAGTAAAAATTTTTTATCATTATGAGAAACTTCAGCAGCTATACATCTAGATTGTCCTAGAGGATCTTTAAATTCGGAAGTTGTTACTTTTAGTTCCTCTTTTGAAATTATGGCAACACCATTGTAAGATTTTTGTCCAAATGAGTATGAGTGATAACCTATTTTTTTAAAGTCTTCATGAGGAAAGTTTTTATCTTCAGTCTTTATCTCTTGAAGAACCAGGACATCTATTTCTTTTTTCTTAAGATAATCTTTTACCTGGTTAACTCTTATTCTCACAGAGTTTATATTCCAACTAGCTATGTTCATTATACAGAAAAAGAAGTACCACAACCACAGGAGCTTTTAGCTTTAGGATTTTTAATCTTAAACGATTTTTCTATAAGAGTGTCATTATACTCAAGTACAGATCCGTTCAAATACTCAAGACTAGTTTTGTCCACTACTAAATTATCTAATCTCAAATCATCTTCAAGAACCTTGGTATCAATAGTAAAATTGTATTTAAAGCCAGAACATCCTCCACCCTCAACGCTTATTCTAAAGAAAGAGCCATCTTTTTCATTCTTTAAAAGATTGCCTATTTCTTGCTTGGCTTTATCGTCGATTTTTATATTAATTTGCATGAGTCTATTAAATATTTATTATATACGACATATCTTTAATGAACAGATCAACAGAAAATTATAATAGCATATTAAAACCATATGCCTCCAATAAGGCTAATTTTTTAGGAAGATTATACCCAGAAACAACTTCAGCATACAGATCTGAATACCAGAGAGATAGAGATAGGGTAATACACTGCTCATCTTTTAGAAGGCTAAAACACAAAACTCAAGTATTTGTCTATCATGAGGGTGACCACTTTAGAACAAGGCTAACACATTCACTGGAGGTTTCTCAAATTTCAAGATCCATAGCAAGATATATGGGACTCAATGAAGACTTGTGTGAAGCATTGAGTTTAGCCCATGATTTAGGACACACACCCTTCGGCCATGCTGGAGAAGATGTTCTTTCCGAATGCATGTCTAGCTACGGTGGATTTGATCATAATATTCAATCCTTAAGAATTCTTTTATTATTAGAAAATATTTATGAAAAATTTCCAGGTTTGAATCTTAGCACAAACACAGTGGATGGTTTACTAAAACACAATGGACCAATTATTGATGAAAACAAGGTGTTATCCTTGCTGCCAGATATTAAAAATTACAAAATAAATTTTCAAACATTTGGTTCCTTAGAAGCGCAAATAAGCTCACTATCTGATGATATCGCTTATAACAATCATGATATAGACGACGGCCTAAGGGCTAATTTTTTTACAATAGACGATCTAAAGGAAATCCCTATTTTAAAAGATATAATTTTAGAAACGTATGATAAAAATTCTACCAAAAATAATTACAAACTCGTTAGAAGATTAATAGATTATATGGTTACAGATTTAATTAATAATTCTATTGAGCAAATTAATTTAAATAATATTTCTTCAATTGAAAAAGTTCACAAGGCCAGCAAGGAAATTATTATTTTTTCTGAAAAAACTAACAATTTAATTAAAAATATTAAATCTTTTTTATTTAACAATATGTATAAACACGCGCATATTCAAAAGTGGTCTGAAGAATCAAAAATAATTCTCAATACAATTTTTATTTATTATATGAAAAATTATAATAAAATTGAAAAAAACTTTAATAATAGCAATTCAAAAGAGAGAAATATTAGCGATTACATTTCTGGAATGACTGATAAATATGCTATTGATTTATATAGCTCAATCAAATGAATATTTTTCAATTCTATAAAGATCAATTTTGTGACCTATTAAAAGACAATAAGTATAGTTGTAACTATGAAAAAATTTCTGTAGAGCCACCGAAACAAACTAGTTTTGGTGATTTGGCTTTTAACGCTCCTCTTATATTGGCTGCTGAATTTAAAAAAAATCCTTTAGAGATTGGCTCTGAAATTGCAGAGCTTATTAAAAAAAAATTTAAAGAATTTGAGAATATAGATGTAGCAAAACCAGGCTTTATTAACCTAAAGCTAAAAAATAACTTTTGGATTAGTTACCTTTCTGATTTCAATACTCACAATAAAAAAATTTCGAGTTCTAAAAAAAAAATAAACATAGAGTATGTCTCAGCCAACCCAACCGGTCCCTTGCACGTTGGCCACTGTAGAGGAGCTGTTTATGGAGATGTCTTAGCAAATCTATTATCTTTTGTGGGAGAGGATGTGACAAAAGAATATTATATCAATGATTATGGAAATCAGATTCATATGTTTTCAAAATCTGTATTTGCTAGAATTCAGGAGATAAAAGAAAATATTAAATTTCCATTAGATCAGGGTCTCTACCCGGGAGATTATCTCATAGAAATCGCAAATAATATTATTAAGAAAAAGTTAATTACAGACATCTCTAATTATGAGAAAATTAAAGACCAGCTAGGCAGTGCTGCCATGTCCGAAGCGATGCTTATGATAAAAAGTGACCTTTTGGCACTTGGAATTCAGCATGACTTATTTATTTCAGAAAAAGACTTGGTTAGTAAGGATTTGATTTCCAAGACCATTGAAATTTTAAATCAAAAGCAATGTATTTATGAAGGTGTTCTGGCAAAACCAAAAGGTAATGAAATTGAAGACTGGGAACCTAGATCTCAACTTCTTTTCAAGTCAACAAAGTTTGGCGATGACGTTGATAGAGCTTTAAAAAAATCAGACGGGACATGGACTTATTTTGCCAATGATGTTGCGTATCATGCATATAAGTTAGAAAGAAAATTTGACAAATATATCAATGTTCTAGGGGCTGACCATGCTGGATATCTAAAAAGATTAAAAGCTTGTGTGGATGCTCTTTCTGACTTTAAGGCAGACTTTGAATGCAAAACCTGCCAGCTAGTTAAGCTTTTTAAATCTGGAGAACCCTACAAAATGTCCAAGAGAGCAGGAGATTTTATTACAGCAAAAGAATTGGTAAAAGCAGTTGGTGTAGATGCGGTTCGTTTCATGATGATTTATAGAAGTAATGACAGTCAATTAGATTTTGATTTCGATTTGGTTACTGAAAAAACAAAAGAAAATCCTGTCTTTTATGTTCAGTATGCATCCGCAAGAATTCATTCGGTTTTAAGAAAAACAAAATTTGATAATAGTGTATTCGAAAAATCTCACTTAGGTTTGTTAACTTCAAATGTAGAAATTGAATTAATTAAAAAACTTTCTTTATGGCCGAAAACGATCGAGTTAGCAGCCAGAAACTTAGAGCCTCACAGAATTCCTTATTATCTTTATGACCTTTCATCTTCATTGCATTCTTATTGGAATTTAGGAAAAGAAGACTCAAGTTTTAAAATAATTGAAAATCCAGATATAAACTTAGTGCATGCAAGAGTCTTTTTGTTAAATAAGATTTTATCAGTAATCAAGTCAGGCTTATCTATTTTAGGGGTAAATGCTCCAGAAACTATGTGATATATTGATTCATGATTAAAGTGCTTTCTTTATTTTTTTTTATTCTTTTTTTGTTTTATAATTACACATTTTACAACTCTGATACTTACATAGAAAAATCTAACAACAGTCATGAAAAGCACAAATTAAAACTTGAACAATACACTGTGAAATTAAAGAAAATTGAGACAAGCAAAAATTTTAAAACCTTTATTGACAATTCAGAATATTTTAAGAAAAAACAGAAACAGCCAAAGTTTTGGGAGCTTATTAAGTAAATGACAAAGTTAGTTAGGCCTGTAATTCTCGGTATAGAAGGATCGCGAATTTCCAAAAAAGAATATTTTTTATTTAAAAAATACCCACCTTTGGGATATATAATTTTTTCTAGAAACATAGAAAATTTTTCACAGTTAAAAAATTTAATTACGGAGCTGAGATCTATTAATCACTATAATAATACATTAATAATGATTGATCATGAAGGAGGAAGAGTAAACAGATTCTCTAAATTTTTTAGCCAATCTAAATATTCTGCAAAAAATTTTGGTCTTACATACGAAAATAATAAAAAAGAATTTTTTAAAAATCTAAACAAATTTATCAATTTTAATTCAAATCTATTTAATTATTTGGGAATTAATCTAGTAGCAGCACCAACTTTAGATTTGTTTTATAAAAACAAATCGGATGTAATTGGCGACAGATCCTATTCAAGCAAAGTTGAAGTTGTTCAGGCTATTGGAAAATTAGTTATTGATATGTATAAGAAAAAAAAAATCTTAACTATAGCGAAGCACGTTCCGGGCCATGGATTATCAACCGAAGATTCTCATTTTTACTTACCTGTAATAAAAAATAAATTAAGCTTCTTAAAAAAAAATGATCTAGCCTGTTTTCGTAACGTTAAGTCAAATTTTTTAATGACAGCTCATATAGTCTATGAGGGTATTGACAAGAATAACCCAGCAACCCTCTCCAAAAAGCTTATTAACGATTTAATACGCAAACAATTAAATTTTAAAGGCCTTTTAATGTCCGATGATATTTGCATGAAGGCACTAAAGGGGTCTCCACAGACTTTGGCAAACAAATCTTTTGCAGCAGGTTGTGATATCGTTCTTCATTGTAACGGTGATTATAATCAAATGCTTAGTTTGTTAGAAAGCGTGAGACCAGCAAGTAGCTCTTTGTTAGCAAAAATTATTAAATTGTTTGATTATACAAGATAATCTAGTAGGTTTTTTATATGCAAGAGAATCAAGCAGAAACACTAACAGATAAATTTAAATTAAACGTTGATAACTATGAAGGCCCTTTAGATCTTCTTTTGGATCTTGCTAAAGCACAAAAGGTTGACTTGATGCAAATATCCATAGTTCAATTAGCCGATCAATACATTTCTTATGTAAATGAAATTAAAGACAACCTTGAACGTGCTGCTGATTTTTTAGTAATGGCGGCTTGGTTAGCTTACTTAAAGTCTCGTTTATTATTACCAGACAATTCTGATGATGATTTTTCTGCTATACAAATGGCAGAAAAACTAAAATTACAACTTAGAAAATTAGAAAGTATTAGACTTTTATCCGATCGACTAATGTCAAAACCAAAATTAGGATTTGATGTATTTATGCGGTCTATGCGCGAGGGTATTAAACCTATCAGTAAATCGGAATATAACGTCTCTCTTTATGAGTTAATTAAATCCTATGCTGATTTTAAAAAAAAACAAAATTTTTCATCTATCAGTATTGGAAAATTGCCAGTTTACACAATGGAAGAAGCCATTAAGGCAATTACTCAAATGTTTGATAAGATTAAGGACTGGTGTGAGATAAAAACTATCATTCCCAATAATTTTTTAAAAACAAAAAAATTAAAAAAAACAGGACTTTCTGGAACTTTTGCTGCAAGCCTTGAGTTGGTACGAGAAGGCAAACTTTCAATTAAACAAGATAAAATATTTGAAAATATTTTTATAAAAACTAGAAATTAAAAATATGGCTAGCACTGACACTAAAGAAAAGAAAATTATAGAAGCATTTTTATTTGCTGCTGATGAGCCTTTGGATCTTGAGACGCTTCAGTCCAAAGTTAAAAAAAAAATAAACGTATTGAAGATTTTAGAAGAATTGCAATTAGAGTACAAAGATAGAGGGATAAACTTAATCAAACTTGTTAACAAATGGTCTTTTAGAACCTCAATTGATCTGGCCGATCAATTAAGAGAAGAAGTAACTAGGGAAAAAAAGCTTTCAAAAGCTGCAATCGAAACACTTGCTATCATTGCCTATCATCAGCCTGTTACACGATCTGAAATTGAAGAAATTCGAGGAGTTTCTTTCTCTACAGGAACTATGGAGGTTTTATTTGAATTGGGATGGGTTAAACCTGCTGGTAGAAAAGATATACCGGGCAAGCCCTTAGCTTACGGAACTACAGAATCTTTTCTCAGTCATTTTAATTTAGATTCACTAGAGGACTTACCTAATGCAGATGAGTTAATGGCTGCAGGGTTAATAGATAGTAGGGTAGATAGTTCGATTTTTGGAACCTCTAAATTTGTAGCTGAAGAAGATTCTGAAAAAGAAGATATTTATTCAAATATTGACGACATGATTAGCGATACCCTAGCTGCTGATGAGGATATCAAAGTAGAGAATTCAAAAGAAGAAGAACAAAGTGTTACTGCAAAAAAGGTAAAAAGCACTAAAAAATAGTTATTGTCATTGCTTAAATTTATGGGTATTGTTTCTTCATGTCTCCAGGTATTTGGCAAATAGTTATCGTAGTAGCGCTTGTAATCCTTCTTTTTGGTAGAGGAAAAATTTCTCAACTAATGGGTGATGTTGCCAAGGGTATAAAGAGCTTTAAGCATGGGATGTCTTCTACTGATGAAATTGAAGAAAAAGAAACTCCCAAAGATAACAATAAATCCGAAAGTTAATCTAAATGCCACAAATAGGGTGGTCTGAGCTTTTAGTTATAGCTGTAATTGCCATATTAGTTATTGGACCTAAAGAACTTCCAATCATTATGAAGAAAGTGGGTGGATGGATTAGGACTGTAAAAAATTACACAAATCAATTTCAAAATAGCCTAGAAGAAATGACAGACTTGGATGCGGATATTCACACTGAAACCAAGTCAAAAAAAAAATTAGCTACTAAAGAAAAAGATTTAGAAACTTAAATTTATAACGATGAACGCCAAACCCTCAAGCATAACTGGTCACCTAAAAGAATTAAGGACTAGGCTATTAAAGTCCGTTATTTTTTTATTCATTGCTTTTGTCGTATGTTATATTTTTGCAGATAAGATTTATTCATTTTTATTGGATCCTTATGTTCAAGCTGTTAAAGGAGATCCCGTTGAACGAAGAATGATTTTTACAGCGCTTCATGAAACATTTTTAACATATTTAAAATTGGCTTTTTTTTCTTCTTTTTGTATTTCTTTTCCTTTAATTGTAATTCAGATTTGGAAGTTTATTGCTCCGGGTCTTTATAAGGATGAAAAATTAGCTTTATTACCTTTTTTAGTGGCTACACCAATTTTATTTATTTTGGGTGGAATGCTAGTATATTATTTGATCATGCCACTTGCTATAAAATTTTTTTTATCTTTTGAGACAACGGGAATGGCTTCGGGTATGCCAATTCAATTGGAAGCCAAGGTGAATGAATACTTATCTCTCGTTACTAAATTAATTTTTGCCTTTGGTTTAAGTTTTCAGTTACCAGTTCTTCTAACTTTATTAGGGAAGGTAGGATTTCTCACCTCAAATTCCTTAAGAACCAGAAGAAAGTATGTAGTTGTTATGATTTTTGCTGCTGCTGCGCTTTTAACTCCACCAGATCCCATAACTCAGATTGGCTTGGCACTGCCTTTATTGTTGCTGTATGAGCTTTCTATATTTACAGTAAGTTTTGTAGAAAAAAAATAATGCTAATCTTAAAAGATATAAGAAAAAATTTAGATTTTTTTAAAAAAAAATCAAATCTAGGTACATAAATAATTCAGATTCATTACTAGATTCTTTGATCAGCAATGATGAAAGCCTTAGAAAAAACCTAGAGTTGCAGCAAAATCTCCAAAATAAAAGAAATTCAATTTCTAAAGCTTTAGGCGCTCATAAAGATAAAGGTAGTGATGATTTTAAAAAGTTATCTACAGAGGTAACCGAAGTAAAAAATGAAATTAACAAAATAGAAACTTCAATCTCTGATCTTAAAAAAAAAATAGACGAAACGCTTTACACACTTCCAAATATACCGCTTGAAGACGTTCCTATTGCTGAAGACGAAAAAGGTAATGTTGAACTTAAAAAAGTTGGCCAAATCAAAGAATTTGATTTTAAACCTCTAAGTCATGATGAAATTGGAGAAAGTTTAGATTTGATAGATTTTGAAACAGCCACAGAACTTTCTGGATCTCGGTTTTCAATTTTAAAAAAAGATTTAGCTAAATTAGAACGTGCCTTAGTAAATTTTATGCTTGATATTCATACAGAGGAAAATGGATATGATGAATACAACGTCCCAATTCTTGTTAATACCAAAGCGATGTATGGAACGGGCCAACTGCCAAAATTTAGAGATGATCAGTTTCAAACTAATAATGATCTATGGCTAATACCCACTGGCGAAGTTCCATTGACCAATATGGTAGCTAATAAAATTACAAAATATGAAAAACTTCCTTTAAGGTATGTGGCTGCCACTCCCTGTTTTAGATTAGAGGCTGGTTCAGCTGGAAAAGACACTAAAGGAATGATGCGACAGCATCAATTTTCTAAAGTGGAGTTAGTTTCTATCGTCCAACCCGAGTTTAGAGAAAAAGAATTGGAAAAACTTCTTAAGTCTGCTGAAAGAGTTCTCGAATTGTTAAAATTGCCGTATAGGGTAATGTTGCTATCAACTGGCGATATGGGTTTTAGTGCTGAAAAAACCTATGACATTGAAGTTTGGATTCCTTCACAAGAAAAATATAGAGAAATTTCTAGTTGCTCATCATGTTCAACTTTCCAGTCCAATAGAATGAAAGCTAGATACAAAACTGTAGATAATAAAAATGAATTGCTAGCAACATTAAACGGATCTGGCCTTGCAATAGGCAGGACTATCATTGCAATTCTAGAAAACTACCAAAACAAAGACGGATCCATAGAAATTCCATTGGTGTTGCAAAAGTACATGTCCAAAAAGAGCATTAGTTGATAATCTTCAATATAATATTTTAATCTATGTCCAAAAACTTTTTATGGAAAGCTAGTAATGAAAGAATAAAAAATTCCAATCTTTACGAATTCTGTAGATATTTAGAGAAAAAACTAAACCTACCTTTGTATGAAAATTATAATGATTTGTGGGAATGGTCTGTAAAATCACCCTCTGTTTTTTGGAATGCTTTTTGGGATTTTGCGAATATTAAAGGAACTAAAGGAAAAAAAGTTTTCTTAAAAAAAGATTCCTTTTTAGATTCTCACTACTTTGAAGATTCAAAATTAAATTTTGCTCACAATCTTTTGTTTAAAAAAACCAATGAAATAGCAATTCATTTTAGAGGAGAGAATGGCTATGAAAAATCAATTTCTTGGAAAAAACTTTATGAAGATGTTTGCAAATTATCAAATTTTTTTAAAAAAAATGGTTTAAAAAAAAATGACAGAGTTGCAGCTTACCTCCCAAATAACATTGAGGCTATAGTGGGATTGCTAGCTTCTTCTAAAAACGGGCATATATGGTCGTCTTGCTCTCCTGACTTTGGTGTCCAAGGAGTTGTGGATCGTTTTTTGCAAATAGAACCCAAGGTTTTGATTACTTGTGATTACTATTACTATAACGGAAAAAAAATTAGCCTTATAGAAAGAATAAAATCTCTACAAAAAATGATTCCTTCGATTGAAAAGGTTATTATTTGTTCTTATGAAGAAGACAGTGTCCCTTCAGAATCTTTTATTTCTTTTGAAAAAATATTAAATGCAAATCTACCAGACGAAACTTTTGAAGAATTTGAATTTAATCAACCTTTGTACATTCTCTATTCCAGTGGAACAACTGGCGTACCCAAGTGCATTGTTCATGGTGCAGGAGGTTCCTTAATAGAACACAAAAAGGAATTATTTTTACATTGTGATATTAAAGAAAATGACAATATATTTTATTTTACTACTACTGGATGGATGATGTGGAATTGGCTTGTCAGTGGTTTATGCTGCGGTGCAAGTATCAAATTATATGATGGGTCACCTTTATATCCCACTAAAGATATTCTATTTAAATATTGCGAAGATCATAAATTTTCTTTGTTTGGTGTGAGCGCTAAATATATAGATTTTTTAAAAAAAAATAAATTTTCAGCAGGTTCTTATAATCTTAATAATTTAAAAACTATAACTTCTACAGGCTCACCTTTAATGAAAGAGAGCTATGAGTACGTTTACAAGAATATTAAAAAAGATGTTATGTTGTCGTCTATGAGTGGAGGAACAGATGTGATCGGATGTCTAGTTATGGGTAATATTTTTGACAAAGTTTATGCTGGAGAAATCCAGGGCGCCAGCCTTGCAATTGATGTTGATATTTACAATGACTCAGGCGCTGCAGTAGTTAATGATGATAAGGGAGAGCTTGTCGTAAAAAGTCCTTTCCCGTCTATGCCTATTCAGTTTTGGAACGATCCCTTAAAAGAAAAAATTAAATCTGCTTATTTTTCTAAATTTCCAAATACTTGGCATCATGGTGATTATATACAAAAGACTACCAATGGTGGTTTTGTTATTCATGGAAGATCAGATGCTACCTTAAATCCTGGTGGTGTAAGAATAGGTACAGCGGAGATATATAGGCAGGTCGAATCTTTTGATGAAATTGAAGAATCTGTTGTAGTTGGACAGTCTTTTGATGACGATATTAGAATAGTTCTTTTTGTAAAAATGAATTTGAATTTTGATCTGACAGATGAGCTAACTCAAAAAATAAAGTCTTCCATAAAAAAAAACTGCTCTCCAAGACACGTGCCTTCAATTATATTGCAATGTCCAGACGTACCCAAAACAAAAAGTGGCAAAGTGGTAGAGATTGCAGTTAGAATGTTATTAAACGGAGAGGAAGTTAATAATTTGGAGTCCATAGCCAATCCTGAGTGTTTAAAGTACTTCAGAAATACTGGTTTGGTAAAGCTTAATTAAGCTCCACTATTAGCGATTTTGGTCAACGAGATAAAATCTTGAAGGTGTTTTTCGCCGTGAAAAGCATTATTATGCATTTTATGCATATTAAAGATATCAAATCTAGCTGAAAAGCGTATGCATATCTATGAAGGTAGAGTTAAAAAATAGTCTTGTCACCGTTCTTTTTGGATTATTGTTAACAGTTTCGCTGAGTTCAGCGTCTTTAGCTGATACCACCTCTATCAAAAATAATGTTAAAAATTCACTGGATAGCAAAGTTAATTCAAAAATTAATGCTGCTACTGCCGCAGTTTCAAATAAAATCTCTTTTTTTGCAAAAGAAAACCTTGAGAGTATTAAATATTTAGATTTTGAAATTAAAAATCAAGAACGTTTAAAACCTACGTTCCGAATCATGAGTGTTAATGAGATTTTAAAAATTAATTCCGGAACGATCTTTAATCAAACAAGTTTCAATAACCATGATGGAGATCAGACAATTAATATAGGCTTGGGTACTAGAAAATTATTCAATAATAATAAAATAATACTAGGCTCTAATATTTTTTATGACCATCAATTTAATGACAAGCATCAACGATCGGGAGCAGGGGTGGAAGCCATCTCTAGTGTTTTTGATCTGCGAGGAAATTATTACAATGCTTTAAGCGGTAGAAGAACTACCAGCGAAGGTGGAATTGAACGAGCTATGGATGGTTGGGATACGCAAATGGATTACCACCTTCCCATCAAGCAAGATGTCAGTATTTTCTTAAATGCTTTTGAATTTGAAAACCCAGAAAAAAATAGTGATTTTAAAGTAACCGGAAACAAAATGGGATTGAATGCGAGATTGGGACATTTCTTAATTGAAGCTGGATATATGGATGACAATCTGGAAAACGATAGTTATTTTGGAAGCATTAAGTTTGTTATCGATTTGGGACAAGAAAAAATTCAAAATTCTAAAAATTTCTTAGAATATGAATATGTCGGTCACAAATTATACGAACCCGTAAAACGTGAAAACAAAATACGAGTAGTGAAGATTGCTGCTTCTGGATTATTTGCATCAGGATATTAATTATGAAACATAAAATAACTACGTTCCTTTTCTTAATTACATTGGGATTTTCTTTTAATTTATTTTTTACAGAATCTTCTCAAGCTGAGGTATGTGCTAAAACAAATGGTGGGATTATCATGAAAGATCCTGCTGTTACAACCCAGACATACACAGACGGAAGTGATACGGTAGACGCCCCCTTTAATTATGCAGACGGAATTGTAGATTCTGAATTCAACACAAATAATACTAATGCATGCAATGAAATGCCAGAATATTATGGGGTTTTGATTAATAGAATTGCTATTTGCAAGGAAGACCCTTATGTGGATGGAGCTAATCCAGCTCTTACATCATGCGTAGATATTGTTAACAAGCCTGCTAACACAACATATACAGAAGTTAGCCCAGATAAAGAGAATGACCTTGTTTCAGAAGGTCTTATTGATAGTGATTTGATAATCGCACAAGGTTCATATCCTTATGCATTTGTGCTTGTTAATAATAAATTAAAGGTAAAGCATGTTCAAAAATATGTGGAACCGGATGGAACTAATGCTACGATGCGTGGCTTTGGAAATGGTGCTACTGGTATTACAGGAACATATTGTTACACATTAGAAAAAACTACGACTTACAGTAATTCTATCTGGGATGGAGCTTACAAAACTGCAATGGGCTCTGGTACTATTGTTCAAGCTGGTGATGGAACTAATGCTACTATGGCATGTAATGATACCAAAGCTACAGCAGATACTAGCGCGGAATGGGCTACTGAGATTATCGATCACCTTGGTGGCGATATAAGTGATAAAACAGCTTTGGTAAGTAGTGCTGACTATTCGATTGGTACAGGTGTTGATGCCGGCGTAGATTTGGCAAATTACATGCTTAAAGCAGGTGGCTTAGTGTTAGCAGATAATGTTGATAACGCTGTTAGAATTGGAGCTATTTACAGATATGCCAACCCAGTTGTTATTAGCGAAAATACAGTAGGAATAAAATTTGATTTTGGAACAACCTATGGTTCATCCATAGATGCCATGGTAGATGGCAGCGATAAAGTGTGGATGAAAAAGACAGGAGTAGATCCTTTTATTATGAAAATTCTTACCAGAGAAAGAGGAGCTGGAGGAGCTGCAAGAATTGGATCTTGGCGATAGTATCGTTTTAAAGAATACTTCTAAATTGTTTTAAGTACTCTTATTTACTGCAATAGCTAACGCAGATCTTAAAACTACCTTGTAAATGAACGCAACAGTGTGAGTTTGAGAGCGATTGTGATCGGACGAGGTGAAGTCCATTAGGACGGAGCAACGGTCAGGAAAACAACTCATACGAGTCTTAAATAAGAACATCAGCTGTTCTTTTTGCGAATTTAAAATCGTTGATATTGCTAGAAAATTATAAGATAAGATCAGCCATTATAAATCAAGAGAAAGCACATAAAATATAACTTATTTCTATTTATCTTTGGCTAAAGTTGTCTGAAAGTTGTCTGGAAAATAAATATTTTGTGAGTCTTTTTTGCAACAAACGAATTAGTGTTGTATATCAATGCTAACTCAATGCGGTTAGGTGGGTGAGAGGCTGAAACCAGTCGTTTGCTAAATGACCTTACGAGTAACATCGTAACGAGGGTTCGAATCCCTCCCTGACCGCCACTTTTTATGAAGTTAAAAAAGTTACCAATAGCAAAAATTTTAAGTACTTCTTTTAATTTTATTTTTTTAGATTTTTCAAAAAAAATTAAAAAAGGTTTCTTTGCAGTTTTTTTAATTACTTTTTTTTTAATCTATCGACAAGTTCTTTGGCTACTAATTTTACCATTCTTTTATTTATACTTTTTTCCACATTGCTTATGAGCTCTGTTGGCATAAGTATTCATAAAGAAATTTTAGAAAAGAAAGAGCAGGACTATTTTTTAGATTTTTTGTCTGTAAAAAATTTTAAATATTTCTTTGCCATAACTGCAATTACATTAATTTCAATATCACCCTTGATATTTCATTACTTGTTTAAAAGCTTTGGTAAAAATGTTTTATTTAACTTAAGCATATCTTTCCTTTTCATGCTTTGGATATTTTCATCAGCTTTTGCTTTAAGATTTATTTTTATTCTCCCAAAAATTGCTCTTAATAAAAAAATAAAGCCTTATATAAAGCAAATGAACCATGAGGGATTTCAGTTTTTAGGTTTATTTGTAGTCGTAACAATTATTTTTTTTATACCCTCGTCTATAATTCTTTCTCTTCAGATTTCTCTATCTAGTAGCAATGCTCAATTTTTTACATTTATAAAACCATTGTTTGATTTTATTTCTTTTTACATTTCTTATTTAAACTACTTAATTATTTTTGCTGCAATTTCCTATTCGTATAAAATGCAAAACACTACCGATCATTAAAAATTTATTTAGTTCGAGGATTTTGCAAAAATTATAAAAAAAGTAATAAACTGGCAGAGGGAGTGAGATTCGAACTCACGGTACCTTGCGGTACGGCGGTTTTCAAGACCGCTGGATTAAACCACTCTCCCATCCCTCCGTTGAAATGTTTTTATAATCTTAATGTTAAATTTCAACAAAAAAGCATTATTTGCTGAAACTTTAAATTATGAGGTTCTGTAATTGTTTGTTCTTTGTCATGATGTGTCAGATTCATTGTTATTGACTACCATTGACTAAAAATAGAAAGAAAACATAAAAATCTAGCCTTTTTCTCTTGTTAATCTAAATATTATTTAATGATATTTTGTGTTATCAAAAATACTATGAGCAATTGTATAAAAATAATTTTATTTATATTTTTAATATTCCAAAATACTCAAGTTTCTGCTCAAAATCATAATTTTGATATTTGGGTAGTGGATTTTAAAAAGAAAGCTATTGAAAAAGAAGGGATCAGTTCTGCCACTGTAAACAAGGCCTTCTCAAGAGTTAAATTTTTAAAAAAGCTTTTGATTTATGACAAACGTCAACCAGAGTTCATTGAAAAAACAGAAACTTACATAGGAAAAAGGGTTAATAAAAAAAGAGTTCTGAAGGCCAAGAGTCTTTTGCTAGAAAATAAAAATTTACTTTCCAGAATAGAGAAAGACTTCGGTGTTCCAAAAGAATATTTGGTGGCCTTGTGGGGAATTGAAACTAGCTTTGGAAGGCATCGCGGTAAGGTTGATATTATATCGGCCCTAGCAACTTTGTCATTTGATAAGAGAAGATCTGCATATTTTTCAAAAGAACTAATTACTATTTTGCGATTAATAGATAAAAAGAAAGTTAAATTAGAAAACCTGTATGGTTCATGGGCTGGAGCTCACGGTAATTTCCAATTTATGCCATCCTCTATCAATAATTATGCCATTGATTATGACAAAGACGGGCAAATAGATTTAGTGAACTCCCTTGAGGATTCATTTGCATCAGCTGCAAATTATCTTAAAACAATAGGGTGGAATAAAAAAATTTCTTGGGGCTACAAAGCAATAAGTGCCGATAAAATTGACAATTCTTTGGTCACTATTGATGCAAGAAAATTAAAAAAAACCCTATCTAGAAATGATTTAATTAATAATAAAATTTCTATAAAAAATAATAAAAAAGCCAAAGGTAATTTTAAATTAATAAGACCGGACGGCAAAGATGGGCCTATTTTTTTAGTAACCACAAATTATGAAAAATTATTAAACTGGAATAGATCATTACGATTTGCAATAACAGTGGGTTTATTTGCTGACCTTTTGAAAAATGCCTAAAAATAAATCACTTATAATTTTTAGTTTTTTGTTTCTTTTTTCATGTACCAACATAGGTAAAGTTTCTTTAACCGAGAAAATTGGTTTTTCTGGCAACTTAGGATCTTTAAGCTCTTATAAAAAAAACACCCAAGCAGTTGTAGCTCAGGATTTTAAAGGTAATTCACTAAAAATTACTAATCTCGCCAATCGAAAATCTATAAATTTGCAATATATTGAAAAAAAACCAATTCCAGAATCTCGAATAATTTATATTTCAGATGCTGTTGTCAGTTCACTAGCAATAGAAAAAGATTTACCCTACGTAAAAATAGAATCCATTAAAAAAAATCCTACTTTTGTTGCGAATAAAGCAAAAATTTTTAAAGAAGAAAGAAAAATCAAAAAGGCAAACAAAGTTAGTGATGTCAAAATTATTTCTTTGAGTGGGGGAAAAAATATAAAAAAATATAAGCATAAAAATCTTATTTATTTAGAATTCGGCTCTTTTTATTACTTAAAATATGCGAAAGATCTTAGAAATAGTTTAAAAGATTTTCTTTCTAATCAAAATATTGCTATTAAGGGCTCACCTGGAAATTATCTTTTAATAATAGGGCCAATTGGCAATATGAACAAATACGACTTAATTTACAGTAAGCTGAAAGCTAATAATTTTGAAGGCTACCAAATAAAAGTTAAATGAAAAAAATTACAATCTTATTAATAAGTTTTTTTTTAATACAAGCTTATAACGCCAATGCATTAATTACTTCTGCCAAGCAGGCAATTTTGATGGATGTAAATTCTGGCCAAGTTCTTTTTAAGAAAAATGAAAATGAAAAAATTTCTCCTGCGTCTATCACTAAGGTCATGACCTCCATCATAGCTTTTGATCTAATTAAAAGCGGTGAGTTGAAATTAAACGAAAAATTCTTAGTTTCCAACAAAGCTTGGAGAATGGCTAAGCAAGGCTATTCTTCTATGTTTATAGTTCCAAATGACAGAATAACTGTTTTAAATTTATTAAAAGGTATAATTATAGCTTCAGGAAATGATGCGTGCATCGCATTGGCTGAAGGAATTGCAGGCTCTGAGGCTGCGTTTGCTTCCATGATGAATGACAAGGCGAAATCAATTGGCATGACTAACACAAACTTTTCAAATTCTTCTGGAATTTATTCTGAGGACAATTACTCAACAGTTAGCGACATTAGTTTAATGTCCGTTTATTTAATTAAAGAATTTCCAGAATTGTACAAAATGTATGCAGAGAGAACCTTCACTTGGGATCGTACTGGTGGAAATCCAATCACCCAATCTAATAGAAATACCCTATTATATAAAAATTCAAAAGTAGACGGAATTAAAACCGGTCACCTTAATGACTCTGGCTACTCATTGGCTGCTACCATGCTTGTAAATAATCGTAGGATTTTAAGCGTTGTAAGTGGAACAAATTCACAAAAAGAAAGAGCAAAAGAATCTTTAAAATTATTAAATCATGCAATAATTACTACTGAGTTACTTTTGGTTAAAAAAGAAAATCCTCTATTTTCTATCAATACATGGAATGGAAAAAAATCATCAATAAAATTAGAATTGGAAAAAGACCTATACATCACTTACTCTAAAAGAAGGTCTAGAGATATTAAGATGTATTTAGAGGTATCCGAACCAATTAAAGATCATTTTAAGGCAAGTGATCAATTGGGTGTATTAAGAATTAAAGACAAAAACGGGCTAGATATAAAACAGCCACTATTTGCAACCGAAGATTTTAAAAAAATTAATTTTATAAAAAGATTTTTTAATTCCATAGGTTTCTTAGTATGGGGTTAAATCGTGGTATTTTTATCACTTTTGAAGGTATTGAGGGATCTGGAAAATCAACTCAAATAAAACTTCTTTATAAATTTTTAAAAGCAAATGTATCAAAAAAAATTTATCTTACGAGAGAACCCGGTGGTACTAAAATTTCAGAAAAAATTAGAAAACTAGTAATAAAGGATCTAAACGAAGAAAATAATCCCTTAACTGAACTTTTTTTATTATTTGCTGCCAGGGCAGAGCATTACGATTTAATAAAGGAAAAACTTAGATCTGGCTATATAGTGCTTTGTGATAGGTATCTAGATTCCACTATTGCTTACCAACATTTTAATGGGTCTATTGATTTGAAATTAATACACTACCTTCAAAAATTAATAGACAAAAACATAAGACCAAACCTAACAATTCTTTTAGATGCAAATCCAAGTGTAAGTAAAAAAAGAATGCATTTAAGAGCAAAAAAATTAGATAGATTTGATAGAGAATCTTTAAAAAAAATGAACATTATAAAAAAAGGCTTTTTAGCAATTGCAAAAGTGGAAAAGAAAAGAATTTTTGTCATTAATGGCAACGCAGATTTGGATTTGATTCATGATAAAATTAAATCAAAAGTTTTAAAATCTTTAATTAAATGAGCAAAGTTGAAAATATAACAAGACAAAAACTTTATGATTTGGTTTTTCAAGAGCTAGGTTTGTCGAAAATTAGCTGTTCAGCTTTTGTAGACACTTTGTTTGATTCTCTCATAGCTAATTTGAAAAAAGATAAAAAAGTTAAAATAGCTTTATTTGGTACCTTTTCTAAGAAAAACAAAAAAAGCAGAGTTGGAAGAAACCCAAAAACAAAAGAAGAAAAAACTATCTCTTCTAGAAATGTCGTTACCTTTAAGGCTTCTAAGCTTTTAATAAAAAAAATTAATAGATTTAATGCTTAAGAAAAAGTCTGGTGCATTTAAAAATATTAGCGAATTAGCCACGGAGATTGGCTTGATGGACAAAAATACTGGCAAGCCGAAAACTCATGTTATCAGATTTTGGGAAAAAAAATTTAAAATCTTAAAACCTAGCCTCCTACTAAACAAACGAAGATATTACTCAGAAGTCGATATAAAGCTTTTTCGGAGAGTTAAAACACTCTTAAAAGACAAGGGCATGACCATAAAGGGTGCTATTATAGCTATGGAAAAAGAGTATTCTGTTGACTATAAAAAAATCAATAATATAAGTTCAGAAAATAATTTATTAAAAATTAATAAAATAATTAAAGAATTAAAAGAAATACTGTAAATGGCAAAAAAATCACACGTTAAGGTAAGATTAGTTCCTGAAGATAAGCCAAATAGTCGTTTTAACTACTATGTAAAAAAGCCTACGGCCGGTGACAAGGCTAAAGACAAATTAAAAATGAAGAAATATAACCCTGCCACTAGAAAGCACGAGTGGTTTGTTGAAAAAAAACTTCCACCTCACAGTAAGTAATTAGATTTTTTCTCTTTCTAATTTTATAAAAGACCTAATCATAGCCTTCCATAAATTTTCAATAACATAGGGCTCAATATTTAAAGCTTTCCCTTTTCTTACAAGCTTTTTAAGCATGCTAGCTATTCTTTTTTGGTCAACAATTTCACTTCTCTTTTTGTATTTTGTGATTTTCATGACTTCTTTTCTTCTAAGACTTAAATATTTTAAGATTTGATCGTCTATTTTATCAATACTATTTCTAATTTTTTTAATATTAAGAAGTTTATTTTTTTGTGACAATTTAGCTTTTTTAATCATATGTATAAAATTATATAAAAGAACATGGCAAATTTACAACTAAATAAATACTTTAAAATTTGGCATTTGGCATTATTAACGACTCTTATCCTGCTTGTCAGCATTGGTGGTTTTACGAGATTAACGCATTCAGGTTTATCAATTACAAATTGGGAGGTTTTTACAGGAATACTTCCGCCGCTTAATAAAGAATCTTGGATACAATACTTTGGTCTGTACAAGTCTATACCCCAGTACCAAGAACTAAATCTTGGCATGAGCTTGAATGAATTTAAATATATTTTTTGGTGGGAGTATATTCACAGGCTATTAGCTAGATTTGTTAGCCTTTTATACATCCTGCCATTATTTTATTTTATTTATAATAAATTTATTTATCGCCACAATTATCCTTATTATTTTTTGATATTTTTTCTTTTTATATTTCAGGGCTTTTTAGGCTGGTACATGGTAAAGAGTGGACTATCAATAAATGTGGATGTTAGTCACTTTAGATTAGCAGCGCATTTAGTGGGGGCTATTATTATTATAACACTAGTCTATTGGAGTTATTTAAACCACGTAAGGCAAAACTTAAAAATTAATTATATACCAAAAAAAAATATAATCTTTTTATTAGTTTTCTTAATTTTTATCCAAATTATTTATGGAGCTTTTACTTCAGGCCTTGATGCAGGGCGAATATACCAAACATGGCCACTTATGAATTCTCATTTTCTTCCAGAAGAAGTTTCTTTTATATCATTTTTTTCTACAGAAGCTTTTTATGACCGGGCTCATATCCAACTAATTCACAGACTAAATGCTTATTTAATTTTTTTGATTTTTGTAGTTATCTATATCTCTAATTACAAAAATTTAACCACCTATTTAAATCTTCCTTTCTTTCTTTTAATTTTTCAAATTATATTAGGTATAGGAACTCTAATCACTGGCCTTAATATCTACATGGCTGCTTTACATCAATTAACATCAATATTTCTACTTATGTCATTTATATTCGTGATATATAGGCTTAAATAGCATTTCTAATGTTGACATTTAAACTACCAAACAGTAATTACACCATCTTTCATGACTGACTTTATTAAAAAAAGCGAAATTCAAAATAACTGGTATCATATAGATGCTACTAACGCCGTTGTGGGAAGATTGGCAGCTGAAATTTCAAAAATTTTAAGAGGCAAAAATAAAGCTACTTTTACTCCTCATATGGATGATGGAGATTTTGTTATTGTAACTAACATTTCTAAAATAAAGTTTACTGGTAATAAATTTGATGACAAAAAGTATTATAGACACACTGGTCATCCAGGGGGTATTAAGGAAACTACACCTAAATTGCTGATGCAAAAAAAACCAGAGGAAATTCTAAAACTTGCTGTAAAAAGAATGTTGCCAGGAGGACCTTTGGCAAAAAAACAATTAACTAAGTTAAAAATTTACAAAGACGAAGGACATCCTCATTCAGCTCAAAAAATAAAAGAGATTAATTTTTCATCTTTAAATAAAAAGAATACTAGAACAAACTAATTATGAGCTTAGACATAAAAATTACCAAAGAAGCTAATTACGCTACAGGAAAACGAAAAGATGCTGTAGCAAGAGTTTGGCTTCTAGCTGGATCAGGAAAAATTTCTGTTAATGGCAGATTATACACCGAATATTTTAAAAGACCTGTTCATCAGCTTTTAGTTGAAAAGCCTTTGAAGATTACAGAAAAAACCAATCTTGTTGATATTGTTTGTACTGTTAAGGGTGGTGGAATGTCAGGCCAAGCAGGTGCTGTTACTCATGGGATATCCAAAGCCTTAGTAGTCTCTGACGAGACAATTAGAAAAATTGTAAAGAAAGACAAGTTACTAACGAGAGATTCTAGATCAGTTGAAAGAAAGAAATATGGTCAGAAAAAAGCTAGAGCTCGTTTCCAATTCTCTAAAAGATAATCATATTTCAAGCTTTTTAGTTTTGCTTTTGTTTTATGGCAAATATAAGTAATATTTTTATATTCTATGAAAAAAATTAAAGTTGCTATCGCCGGTGCCACAGGTTTTGTTGGTTTGGAGCTATTAAAAATTTTAACCAAACATCCAAATGTGGATATTTTATATTTATATTCTCAATCAAAATTAAAAAAATCAATTAATTTTTATTCCAAAAACTTTAAATTTAAAAAAAAACTACCCAATGTTTCAATAATGAAAAATCACGAGCTCAAAAATATCGATGTTATATTTACAGCGCTACCACATGGAGAAGCTCATTTGATTTCTAAAAAAATTAGAAGCAATTCTGTTTTGATTGATCTGTCTGCAGATTTTAGAATTGATAATAAATCTATTTTTGAGAAGTGGTATAAACTTCCGCATCAAGCTACGAAAGAACAAAAAAAATCCATATATGGACTAAGTGAGATTAATAGAAACTTGATTAAAAAAAGTAATTTTATTGCTTGTCCTGGATGCTACCCAACATCTATATTGTTACCCTTGTTACCTTTGGTTAAAAATAAGTTAATTAATACTAATAGCATTAAGGCTGACAGTAAGTCAGGCTATTCAGGAGCAGGGAAAAAAACTACTGACAAAAAACTCTATCCAAATATAAATGAAAATATTTCTATTTACGGAGTAGGACAGCACAGACATATGCCAGAAATCGATCAAGAATTATCAAAGTCTTCTAAGAAAAAAATTAAAATTTCCTTTACACCGCATTTAATACCTACCTTTAGAGGAATTTTATCAACCATTTATCTAGATCTTCCTAAGGGTATTAAAATTAAAAAAGTGAAAGATTGCTTGTTAAATTTTTATAAAAAAGAAAAATTTGTAAATATTGTAAATTCAAAAGAGATGATTAATACTAATAGAGTGTTAAATACTAATAATTGCAATATATCAGTTTATCAAACTAGATTTGATAACCAAATTATTATTGCTAGTTCTTTAGATAATTTGATTAAAGGTGCCGCAGGCCAGGCTGTGCAAAATTTTAATATTAGATTTGGTTTCAAAGAAACATTATCTTTAGTTTAAAACATGAAAACATTTAATATAGCAATCGCAGGATTAGGAAACATTGGCTTAGAAGTTTACAAAAATCTTACTAAAAATAAAAAGAATATTTTAGAAAAAACTGGATTTAAAATAAATATTTCTCATATTTCTGTCAAAAACCCTAGGAAGAAGAGGGGCATTTCTTTGCCAAAAAAACTATTTGTCACAAGCCCTTTGGATCTCGTTAAATTGGAGAATGTTGATATCATTGTAGAGTTGATTGGTGGAAGCGACGGAATGGCAAAAAAATTAGTCTTTGCTGCACTTAAAAATGGAAAGCACGTGGTCACTGCTAATAAGGCACTAATAGCTAAACACGGAGATGAACTTTCAATACTAGCTGAAAAAAATTCTGTAAACCTTTTGTTTGAAGCTTCAGTAGCTGGAGGCATACCTATTATTAAGTCTATAAAACAAGGACTCATAGCTAACAAAATTAACCATGTTTATGGAATTCTTAACGGAACAACCAACTTTATTTTAACTGAGATGGAAAAAAAACAATCTAGTTTTAAAGAAATTTTAAAAGTAGCTCAGTCAAAAGGATATGCAGAAAGCAACCCGCATTCAGATATAAGCGGTGCGGATGTTGCTTCTAAAATTTCTATTTTAAGTTCTATTTGCTTTGGAAGTAAAATTGTTAATAGCAATTTCCTAGTAGAAGGTATTAGTCATATTGATCTTTTAGATATTCTGTACGCAAAAAAATTAGGTTTTAAAATTAAATTATTAGCGATCGCAGAGATGGTCAATAATAAAATTAAACAACGAGTTCATCCCTCGTTAATTCCATCAACACTAGACATATCAAATATTGATGGCGTGACTAATGCAGTGGTTGTGGACGGAGTGCCTATTGGAAGGACAATATATGAAGGAGCTGGAGCTGGTAAAGGACCTACCTCATCTGCAATTATTTCTGACATCACATCTGTAATGGTCGGAAATGATGATTTTTCTTTTGGACTTTCGCCCAGCGCAAAGAAGACATTTAAATTATTCAATTTTAACGATCATAAAAGTAAATATTATTTTAGATTTTTAGCTCATGACAAGCCAGGCGTGCTTTCGGTAATAACTTCTTTACTAGCTAAAAATAAGATTTCAATACAGAATTTAATTCAAGATCCTGATCAGGGTAATCTATCAAGCATCATGATTATTACTCACCTATCTAAAGAAAAAGATATACAAGTTATTTTAAAAAAACTTCGTAACAAAAAAAATATTTTTAAAAAGATTGTAATGATTAGAGTCAGGGATGAAAATAAATTGTAATGTTAGATCATAAATTGTTAGAGCAATTCACCAAAGTCGCAGCTCAAGCTGCTTACTCTTCTTCATTGTTAAAAGGGAAGGGTGATAAGATAGCTGCAGATCAGGCAGCAGTAGATTCTATGAGAAGCTATTTAAACAAAATAGACATGAATGGAAAAATAGTTATAGGTGAGGGTGAGATGGATGAGGCACCTATGCTTTTTATAGGTGAAAAATTAGGCACAGGTAACGGAGAACCATTGGACATTGCCGTTGATCCTTTAGATGGAACTACCCTTACAGCCAAAAATCTTCCCGATGCGATTTCGGTGATAGCAGTTGCTGAAAAAGGAAATTTACTGCAAGCACCTGATACATACATGGAGAAAATAGCTATTGGACCTGATTACCCAGAAAATATTATTGATCTAGACAACTCTATAGAAACTAACCTTAACAACATGGCTGAATTTAAATCTATCAAACCTTCAGATTTGACCGTTTGCTTATTAGAAAGAGACAGGCATAAAAAAATTGTAGAATCTATTACGAAAATGTCAGCTAAAATTAAATTTATTTCAGACGGAGATGTTTTGGGAGCAATATATACTTGTATAAAAGATTTTAATGTAGATCTATATGTCGGAATAGGTGGGGCACCCGAAGGAGTTTTGGCTGCTGCAGCTATTAAATGTTTTGGCGGTCAATTTCAAGGAAGGCTTTCAATAACTGACAATGAAGAAAAATTACGAGCTACAAAGTTAGGAATAACAGATCTTAAGAAAAAATATTATTTGAATGATATTGTACGTGGAGATGTTATCTTTTGTGCTGGCGGCGTAACTGATGGCGAACTTTTAAAAGGAATTAGGATTGAAAAAAATAATTTTTTAGCAGATTTGCTTGTTCTTCATTCGGATAAAAAAATTATTAAAGTTTATACTGAAAAATTTGAAATATGATCAAGAATTCCGTTTCTGACCGGAATTGGATTTTAAGTAAATTTGACGAAAACAAAGTAAAAAAAGCCACTCAAGAACTGGGTGTTAGTGAAGTCCTTTGTAGACTTTTAGCGATTAGAAATGTGGAGGCAGATCAGTCTCTCGATTTTTTAAATCCCAAAATTAAAAATTCCATGCCTAACCCTTTTTTATTAAAATCTATGGATGAGGCTGTTAAGTTGATAATTAAGCACATTAAAGAAGAAAGTCACATCTGCATTTATGGTGATTACGATGTTGATGGAGCATCATCAACTTCAATTTTAGCAAGATTTTTAAGAAATTTTACTAATAATTTTTTTATTTTCATACCGGATAGAATACAGGATGGTTATGGACCCAATTTAAAAATTTTTGAAGATATTGCGTCCAAAGGAGTTAAGTTAATTATTACTGTTGATTGTGGGACTACGTCTTTTGAGCCTATTGAGTATGCTAAATCAAAAAATATTGACGTAGTTGTAATAGACCATCACCAATCAACAGAAACTTTGCCCATAGCAAATGCCATTGTAAATCCTAATAGATTTGATGAAACGTCAAACTTAACCTACTTGTGCGCTGCTGGTGTAGCATTTTTGGTCTTGTCTGGGATTGTCACTAGACTTAGAGAGGAAGATTTCTTTAAAAAGAAAAATATTCAGGAGCCTAACCTTCTTAACTATTTAGACTTAGTCGCACTGGGAACTGTTTGTGATGTAGTTCCTCTCCAAGGATTAAATAGAGCGTTTGTTTTTCAAGGATTAAAAGTTTTGCAAAAAAGAAACAATTTAGGAATTAAGACTTTATCTGATGTTGCAAATATCAATTCCAAAATATCAACTTATCATCTTGGATATATAATTGGTCCTAAAATCAATGCTGGTGGAAGAATAGGTAAGGCAGATCATGGAGCCAACCTTTTATTAACAGAGGATCCTGAAATTGCATTTAAAATCTCTAAAGAATTGAACCAACTCAATGAAAAAAGAAAGAATATTGAGGGTATTATCTTAGAAGAAGCTATAAATATAGCAAAGCACAAAGACAATAATCCCGTATTAGTAGTTAGTTCAAATACCTGGCACGAAGGTATTATCGGAATCATTGCGAGCAGATTAAAAGATCATTTTAACAAACCTACATTTGTTATTAACTTTGAAGGTGATTATGGAAAAGGATCAGCGCGATCTTTGCCAGGCTTCGACATTGGTAGTGCTGTGGTTAAAGCAAAACAGTCCGAAATTATAACCAAAGGAGGAGGGCACAAAATGGCTGCCGGTTTTTCTATTAATCAAGATAAAGCTGATGAATTTGAGATTTTTTTAATTGACCTTTTTAACAAAAGTGGCTGCCAATCATCTAAAGAAAAAGACCTTTATATAGATAGCGTATTAGCCTCAAGCGCTGTAAATGAAAAATTTTTTAATGAAATAGACAAGTTAGCACCTTTCGGATCTGCCAATCGTGAACCCAGGTTTGTTATTGAAAATGTATCTATTACCAAATCATTAATATTAAAAGAATCACACATAAAAGCTTTTTGCAAAACATCCAACAATTCCAAAATTAATCTTATTTCCTTCAATAGCGTCAATACACCCATAGGATCTTATCTATTGAATGCAAAAAACAAAAAATACGATATTGCTGGAAGATTATCTTTAAATGAGTGGAATGGAAAAAGAGAAGTTCAATTTCTTCTTGATGATTTAGCTATATCTACCGACTGATGCATTTTTTTGATTGATTAATTGTTAGATTATCAATAAAAACCTTTTGAATGATGGTCCCTTCGTCTATCGGTTAGGACAGCTGGTTTTCATCCTGCAAAGAGGGGTTCGATTCCCCTAGGGACCGCCAAATAGTTTGATTTATAAAACTTTATTTAATTTCTTAATTATTTTTGAACTTTTGGGCTTTGTAAGTGAACTGTACACTTCTTCTACGTGACCATCTTTGTTAATCAATACTTTGTAAAAATTCCATTTAGGTACTCCAGATTTTCCATAATTATCTTTTACCCACTTGTAAAATGGATGTTGGTTTTTACCAATAACAGAAGTTTTTCCCATAATTGGAAATGTAATTCCAAAATTACTTTCACAAAAATTTTTTATTTCTTTATTACTTCCAGGCTCTTGATTTCCAAAATCATTTGATGGTATTCCTATCAAAACTAATCCTTTATCTTTATATTCTTCATGGAGTTTTTGAAGATCTTCATATTGTTTTGTAAAACCACATTGGCTAGCTACATTGACAACCATCAAAACCTTTCCTTTGTGCTGACTTAGAAGATATTTTTTTTCTTGAATGTCGTTAAAAGAAAAATTGTAAACGGTTTGATCAGATTTTGAAGAAACTTTTGAACTAAAAAAAGATAACATAATTATTGATACAATAAGTGTTTTTTTAATACTTGGCATTTTTTTTAGTTGTTGCTAATAACATTCCATAGCCCAAAAGAGTAGAAAACAAAGATCCTAATAGAACTCCTATTTTAACCTCATCCATAAAAGGTGAATTTGGAAAGGCAAGATTTCCTACAAATAAACTCATTGTAAATCCTATACCTGTCAATACTCCGACAGCATATAAGTTTATCCACGAACAATGCTTAGGCTTATCAGCCCAACCCAATTTAATTGCTGCAATAGAAAAAGCAAATACACCAAGCTGTTTACCGACAAATAATCCAAGTAATACACCCAATGTAACTTTATCTAAAACTTGGGCAAAACTAACTCCCTCGAGGTTAACACCGGCATTTGCAAATGCAAAAATTGGCATGATAATAAAAGAAACATAAGGTGCCACCGAATGTTCAATCTTTTTTAACAAAGAGGTTCTGTGAGTGCCATCTTTTTTATGAGGTATGGTGATTGCTAGCAATACTCCTGAGATTGTCGCGTGAATACCCGACTCGTGAGTAAAGTACCACATAAATAGTCCTACGATAATATATGGCAAAGATGTTTTGACACCATTTTTATTAAAAACTAATAGAAGAGCAAAAGATGCAAACATTAAAAAAAGATACGAAAGATTCATCTCAGTAGAATAAAAAATTGCTATAATAACAATGGCACCAAGGTCATCAATAATTGCAAGGGCAACTAAAAATACTTTTAAAGATAGCGGAACACGCTTTCCTAACAAGGATAGAACACCAATAGAAAAGGCAATGTCTGTAGCTGAAGGTATAGCCCAACCCCTTAATGTTTCTGGAGTATCGATATTTATTAAAACGTAAATGAGTGCTGGAACTAACATTCCACCAACAGCTGCAACAATAGGCAATAAGGCTTGCTTGGGTCTTGAAAGCTCTCCTTCTAAAAACTCCCTCTTAATTTCCAGTCCAACAACTAAAAAAAATACAGCCATTAACGCGTCATTAATCCAATGAAAAACTGATAGTTTCATATAAAAACCACCAAGCTGAAGGGTAATGTACTTTTCTAAGATATTGAAATATTCAACAGAAAGAGTTGAATTGCTGATTATTAGAGCAAGTATTGTCATTACAAGCAGTACAATACCAGCTGAAGTTTCATGTTTAATAAACCATTTGATAAAAGAAGATGTTTGAGTGATCATATGTGAATCTTGTAGCATTATTTTTTTAAAAAATAAATTCTATTTCTTTTCAATTATGCAAAATCTATGTATATAACTTATTTCAGTAGTCGGGGTGTAGCGCAGCCTGGTAGCGCATCTGCTTTGGGAGCAGAGGGTCCGCGGTTCGAATCCGTGCACCCCGACCAAAATATTATGAATAAAGCCAAAATTTACTCTCCAGCTAAAACCTCCATGCAATCGGCTAGGGGCAAATCAAAAAATTGGATTTTAGAATTTGATCGAGAGAATTTAGAAAAGGATTTTATTATGGATTGGGATTCGTCCTCAGACACAAAAAAACAAATTAAAATTATTTTTGAAAGCAAAGAAGATGCAATTACTTACGCTAATAAAAGAAATATTTTATACTCTGTCATAGAACCCAATAAAAGAAAAATTATTATAAAATCTTATGCTAATAATTTTCTTAAATAATTTATATGTTTAAATTTTTTACAAAAAAAAAATGGCAATTATGGTCTTGGTTGGGTTCCTTTGTAATTTTATTATCATTGTGGATTCAAGTAAAGATTGATGTAAAAATAAATGAATGGTTTGGGGTGTTTTATGACATGATTCAAAAAGCACTTGCTAAACCCAACTCTATTACAATTGAAGAATACTGGACAAATTTAGCATCATTTATTACACTTGCTGGTATATATGTAGCTCTATACGTCGTAATTAGTTTTTTTACAGCACACTTCTTGTTTAGATGGAGAGCTTCGATGGTGGAATGGTATCATTCTGTTTATGATAGAGCTCGCAAAATAGAAGGAGCGTCACAAAGAGTTCAAGAAGATACAATCAAGTTTACCCGTATTATGGAATCTCTAGGTACAAGCTTTATTGAATCAGTCATGGTATTAATACAATTTACTCCAATTTTATTAGGACTATCAGTCGGTATACCAATCTTCTTTTTTGGTGATTGGCAATATGGGTTGATAACTGGGGCATTACTTTGGACATTGGGTGGTACAGCATTCTTGATAGGATTAGGTTGGATATTACGTTTAGTTGGAGTTGAATATGATTTACAAAAGAAAGAAGCTGCTTACAGAAAGATATTAGTAGTAGCTGAAGATGATGGTAACGTTAGACCTAAAACAATAAATGAATTATTTGATGACGTTCGTTCAATTCACTTTTTAAGCTACATAAGGTATTTATATTTTAATATTGGTCGCATGGCTTACCTGCAAGCAAATGTGTTATCAGCTTATGTTTTCTTAGCTCCAGCTATTGTAGCAGGTGTTGTAACATTAGGTGTTATGCAGCAAATTATAAGAGCTTTTGGAAGAGTTGAAGGTTCCATGCAATACCTATTAAAAACTTGGCCTACCATTATAGAGTTTGCTAGTGTTTATAAACGTTTAAGAGAATTTGAGAGAGTAATAGGACATGGCAAATAAGGTTCAGCCTGTATCAATAATATTCAATACTCTATCTTTTTTGAAAATTTTCAACAACTGACTAAAATGTTGCTCAAGCTTAACATTTTTATTTTCTAAATTTTCAATCTCTTCTTTTGCTAATTGAAAAAGATCAGAATGATAAGCCGGATCAGCAATTATAAAATCTTTTTCTCCACTTTGTTTGTATCCAATAATATCACCAAAGCCTCGTAATTTTAAATCTTCTTCCGAAATATAAAAACCATCTAATGAAGATTTTAATATTTGAATTCTTTTTTTCCCATTTATGCCAATATTTTTTGAATACAATAAAAGACAATGAGCATCTACCTTGCCTCTACCAACACGGCCTCTAAGTTGATGTAATTGAGAAAGTCCAAAACGTTCACAGTTTTCTATTATCATTGTATTGGCATTTTGGTTATCAATACCAACTTCTATAACTGTTGTAGATACGATAACTTTAATCTTACCGCTAATAAAATCTTCCATGATTTTATTTTTCTCTTCACTTTTCATAGCACCATGCACTAAACCAACCTCAACTTTTAATTTCTTTTTCAAATATTCATATCTTTTTACTGCAGGGGTTAGTTTTAGTTTTTCACTCTCTTCAATTAAGGGAGTTACCCAATAAACTTGGTCTTTTTCATCTAATCTTTTTTTTAAAAAAAACATAACATCATCCATTTGCTCTGCGGGTTTAGCCAAAGTATTTATTGTTGTATTGTTAAATGGCTTTTCATTTATGGTTGAAATATCCATATCACCATAATTAGTTAAAATTAAAGTTCTAGGAATCGGCGTTGCTGTCATCAACAAAACATCTGTATTAACACTACCTTTTAAGGATAGATTTATTCTTTGTTGAACGCCAAACTTATGCTGCTCGTCTATAACAATTAAGCCCAAGTTGTTAAAAGTTGTTTTCTCTTGAAATAATGAATGCGTTCCTACAACAATATCAACCTTATTTTGAGATAATTGAAATCGTGTATCTACCTGTTCCGAACCTTTGATTTTACTTGTAAGAAGTTGAACATTCAAATTTTCATTTTCTAAAACTTTTTTAAATAATAAAAAATGCTGTTTGGCTAAAAGTTCTGTAGGGCATAAAAAAGCAACTTGGTAGCCAGATTTAACTGTTAGGTAGGCAGCAATCATAGCAACAGCTGTTTTCCCACTGCCAACATCTCCCTGTAAAACCCTAAGCATTTTTCTCTCTGAAGAAATATCTGTTAATATTTCTTTTAGGGCCTCTTGTTGCGATTTCGTCAAAGTGAAAGGAAGCATTTCTTTAATCTTTAAAAGATTATCCTCATCAATAACTTTTGAAACTTTTATTAATTTTTTTATTCTTTTTTTAATTTCAGAAAAAATTAAAAAGTTACTAAAAATTTCATCAAAAGCTAATCTTTTATAAAATTTAGATTCTTTATTTACATCACTTACATTTATGGGATTGTGAAGATTGTAAATTGCATCGTACCACGTTGGCCAAGCCATTTTTTTAAGAAAATCTTGACTATGCCATTCTCCAATATCCTTGAGTTTTCCAATTTCTTCTTTGTAAATTTTTTGAATAGTTTTGGGAGAAATTCCAGCTACAGAAGAATATTTGGCCATGATTTTTGTTATATCTTTTTCCTTATCAATGGACTGAATATAATCGGGATTGGTCATTTGATATTTGTTTTTATAAAACCCAACTTTACCACTAATCACAACCTCCTCATTTAATGGTAAAATTTGCCTAATATAACTTTCTCTGGAATTGAAAAATATTATATCTATAGAGCCATACTCGTCTTTACATGTAACTCTATTTGGTAAATTTCTAAAACGAGGAATGCTATATTTTATTGGCCTGACAAAAATTGTAGATATCACCCCAACTTCTAATTGATCTAATTTCGGACAAAATCTTCTATCTATCGCTCCTGTCGGTAAATTTAAAAATAAATCAATTTTATTTTCAATGCCTTTGTCGGATAGTTTTTTTGATATAACTGGGCCAACACCTTTGATTTTATTTACAGATGAAAATAAATCTTCAAATTTCATTTGATATTTCTATTGTTAATTATAAAAGAGTTCTATGATCTCTAACATAGACATACTTAGAAAAAAACTTCTGTTCAGGTCGTCGCACAGAGGGACAAAAGAGATGGACATATTGTTGGGTACTTTTTTTAAGGATAACTATGATTTATTGGAAGAAAAAGAGCTTCTAGAATTTAAGGTCCTGTTAATGATTACCGATAAAGCCTTATCAGACTGGTTAATCATGGGTAAAAATGATCCAGAAATTGAGAATATTGAAATTTCAAAAAAGTTAAAAGAGCACGTTATCATGCGAAAATTAAAGAATTAATCTTGTTAATTTTTATTTATTAGTTTAATAACCATTTATGGATTCAAAAGCTATTGGTCAGTTTGTACCGTTAATACTTATTTTTGTTATTTTTTACTTCTTGCTAATTAGACCTCAGCAAAGAAAAGTGAAAGAGCACAAAGCTATGGTAGATTCTGTTGCCCGTGGAGATATGGTTGTTGCAAGCGGCGGTCTTATGGGAAAAATTGTTAGAGTGCTGGAAGATGACAAGGTTGAGTTGGAAATATCTGACAATGTTATTGTTAAAGTTATCAGATCATCTATTTCTGCAGTAGTGAGCAAAACAGAACCTAAATAATTTTCCGTGCTATACTTTTCACGTCTTAAAGTATTTTCTATTATTTCTGTTATTTTTATTGGTATTTATTTTTTTTTACCCAACCTTTCATTTTTTAATAATAGTAAATTTTTTTCTGAAAAAAGAGTTAATCTCGGACTAGACTTGCAAGGAGGCTCTTATTTACTTTTAGAAATTGACTCCAATCCTCTCATAGAACAAAGATTGCAGACCAAAAGCCTTGAGGTTAGAAGAGAGTTAAGAAAAAATAACATTCAATACAAAAATTTTTCATTTTCTAAAAATTCTTTAGTTTTTACTTTCGATGAAAAACAAAAAGAAACTCTTGATAAAATACTTAACGAACGTTCAGTCAATTCAAATATAAAAACTGGAGGAAAGGAGTTTGAGATTATTTATGAAAACAATATTATAAAATTAATTTTTACTAAAGAAAATATAAATTTAATTAAAAAAAATGCTTTGGACCAATCAATTGAAATTGTAAGAAATAGAATTGATGAATTGGGAACTAAAGAACCAAACATTGTCACCAGGGGATTGGATAGAATTTTAGTTGAGCTTCCTGGATTGAAAGATCCTTCTGCCATAAAAAAACTCTTAGGAAAAACGGCCAAACTAACACTTAGATTTGTCGCCAATAGCAGCGATGAAAATTCTCTTGGTGTGGAAACCTTGTCGTCCAAAAGCTCGGGCAGTCAATATAGTGTTGAAAAAAGAATTATTATTTCAGGGGAAAATTTAATAGACGCGCAACCAGGCTTTGATCAATTAAACAACTCATCAGTTGTTAACTTCAAATTAGACAATATCGGCTCTAGAAAATTTGCTTTAGCTAGCAAAGAAAATGTTGGTCGATATTTAGCAATAGTCTTAGATAAAGACGTAGTAAGCTCACCAGTAATAAGAGAGGCTATTGTGACTGGAAGTGGTCAAATTTCAGGAAATTTTACAACTCAAGAGGCAAATGAACTTGCAATTTTACTAAGGGCAGGGGCTTTGCCAGCACCACTTAATATTATTGAAGAAAGATCTGTAGGTCCAGATCTTGGTAAAGAGTCTATTGAAAAGGGAATATTGTCCTTAATAATAGGTTTCTTACTTGTGATGATTTACATGATTTATAACTACAGAATCTTTGGCGTTTTTTCCAATGTATCATTATTAACCAACCTAGTTTTAATCAGTGGGGTTCTAAGTATCTTTGGTGCAACCCTCACATTGCCAGGTATTGCAGGAATTATTTTAACTGTTGGTATGGCAGTTGATTCAAATGTTTTAATTTACGAAAGAGTAAAAGAAGAATTGAAAAAAGAAAAAAATTACTTAATTGCTTTTGATACTGCTTATAAAAAAGTCTTAACGACTATATTAGATTCCAACGTCACGACTTTGATTGCCGCTTTTGTTCTTTACTATATGGGTTCTGGACCAGTTAAGGGTTTTGCAATTACTTTGGGCATAGGGATACTTTCTACTTTTTTTACAACCTATGTATTGGGTAGGCTCCTGGTTGCAAAATACATTAAAAATAACAAGGAAACTATTATTGTAATCTAAATGAATATTTATAATAAAAAATACAATTTTCTAAAATTCAAAAAACCATTTCTGATCTTGTCGACAATTCTTTTTGCTATTTCTCTTGGAGCATTTTTTACTAAAGGTTTAAATCTTGGTGTTGATTTTAAGGGTGGAACTGTTATCGAAATGAAATTAGCTCAACCATACAATTCTGAAGATATAAGAAAATCATTATTAAAAATTAACTTGGGCGATGTGGTTGTTAAAGAATTTGGATCAAGCAGAGAATTTCTAGCAACCATTGAAAAAAAAGGAAAGGATAATGATTTTGTTGGCTCTATTAAAAAACATTTAGAAAGTGATTTGGCTAGAGAGTTTGACTTTCGTAGAGTTGAAGTTGTTGGTTCTAAAATTAGTAAAGAGCTGACTAAAAGTGGTCTATACTCTGTTGTTTTGGCTTTATTTTTAATGCTAATTTATATTTGGATAAGATTTGAATGGCAGTTTAGCTTGGGTTCAATTTTAGCTTTAATTCATGATGTTGTTATAACCATTGGTGCTTTTAGCCTAGTTGGCTTTGAATTTAACTTATCTATTGTGGCTGCTATATTAACAATAGTTGGTTACTCCATGAACGATACAGTTGTAATTTACGACAGAATTAGGGAATTTTTAAAAATTGACGATCGTCAAGATATTCAAGAATTAATCAATGATGCGGTAAATTCTACTTTGCCCAGAACTTTAAAAACCTCAGTTACAACACTTCTTGCACTTGTGTCTATTTATGTATTTGGTGGTGAAATTCTTAAAGGTTTTTCTTTTGCTTTAATATGGGGTGTGTTGATAGGGACTTACTCTTCAATTTTTGTAGCAGCTCCAATTTTAGTTTTCTTTAAAGTAAAAAGAAATTGGGACGAAGAAGTAGACACTACTCCGTAAGTAATTTTAAAACTTAATTTTTTTTGCTAAGTATTTTTTTTAGAAATTTTCCAGTGTAGCTTTCTTTTATATTCAAAAGCTGTTCAGGTGTTCCCTCAAATACAATATTACCACCTTTGTCGCCACCATCTGGACCCATGTCTATAATCCAGTCTGCTGTCTTGATCACTTCCATATTATGTTCAATTACAACAACTGTATTTCCTTTTTGGACAAAAGCCTGAAGGACCTCTAATAGTTTTTTTACATCATGCACATGCAACCCAGTAGTAGGTTCGTCCAATATGTAAATAGTTCTTCCCGTTGATCTTTTTGACAACTCTTTTGCCAATTTAATTCTCTGTGCCTCACCTCCAGATAAGGTTGTGGCTTGCTGACCAATGCTCATGTAGCCAAGTCCTACTTTTTGTAAGGTCAAAAGCTTATCTCTAATCGTAGGAATATTTTCAAAAAATTTAACACTCTCATCTACTGACATACTCAACACATCAGCAATGCTTTTTTCTTTATGCTTAATTTCAAGTGTTTCTCGGTTGTACCTTTTTCCCTTACAGACATCACACTCCACATAAACATCTGGCAAAAAGTGCATTTCATATGTTATGACTCCATCTCCTTCACAGGCTTCACATCGTCCACCTTTTACATTGAAAGAAAACCTTCCAGGTTTGTATCCTCGAGATTTAGATTCGGGTAAATTTGTGAACCATTCTCTTATAGGGGTGAATGCACCAGAATAAGTGGCTGGGTTGGATCTTGGTGTTCTGCCAATTGGTGATTGATCGATATCAATAATTTTATCTAAATATTCAAAGCCTTTTATGCCTTTAAATGCCTGAGGCATATTCCTAGTGATTACCTTGTTGATCATTAAATTCAAGGCTCGGTACAAAGTGTGTAATATAAAAGTCGATTTCCCACTTCCGGAAACACCAGTAACACAAGTTAACGCTCCAAGAGGAATTTTAGCAGATACATTTTTTAAATTATTTCCAGTAGCTCCAGATAAATGAAGATACCTTCCATTAAGAGCTGTCCGTCTGTTTTTGGGTATAGAGATAAATTTTCTTCCTGAAAGATAATCTCCAGTTAAGCTACTTTTGTCATTTGAAATGTGTTTAAAATTTCCTTCAGAAATTACTTTTCCACCATGTATTCCCGCACCAGGACCAATATCTATAATGTGATCAGAATGAAGCATAGCTTCCTCATCGTGCTCGACTACAATTACTGTATTTCCAAGATCTCTTAGTCTTTTAAGGGCCTCTATGAGCTTTATATTGTCTTTTTGATGCAATCCTATGGAAGGTTCATCCAAAACATACAGAACCCCTGTAAGACCCGAACCTATTTGTGAGGCCAATCTTATTCTTTGAGATTCACCACCAGATAAAGTTCCAGAACCTCTAGACAAATTCAAATAGTCAAGACCAACATTGATTAGAAAGGTTAATCGTTCATTAATCTCTTTTAATATGTGTGTGGCAATTTTATTTTCTTTTTCTGTTAAATCTTTACCTAAAGAGCCAAACCATAAATGAGCTTCTTTAATAGAAAACTTTGCAACTTCACTTATATTTTTATTTAATATTTTTATACAAAGGGCCTCTTCTTTTAACCTATATCCTTTGCATCGCTCACATTCTTTTTCACTTTGGTATTGTTCAATTTCCTCTCTTTTCCAGTCACTGTCTGTTTCTAAATATCTTCTTTCTAAATTACTAATAACTCCTTCAAAAGATTTTTTATTAGCGCGTTTTTCATACCCATCATCATAATTAAATTTTATCTCTTCATTACCAGACCCATACAAAATCACTTCTTGGTGTGCTTTAGATAGCTTCTTCCAATCAGTATCTAATGAAAAGTCATAGTGTTTAGCCAAAGAAGCTAAAGTTTGAGCATAATATAAATTTGTAGATTTGGCCCACGGCTTAATAGCTCCATCTATTAATGACATTCTTTCGTCAGGAATAACTAATTTAGGGTCTACATAAAGATCGACTCCAAGGCCTTCACATTCGGAACATGCTCCGTATGGACTGTTAAATGAAAACAGTCTTGGTTCAATTTCTTCAATAGTAAAGCCGCTTTCTGGACAGGCAAATTTAGAGGAGAAAACAATTTTTTCTAATTTTTGATGTTGCTTAGGTAAGTTTTCATCAAAATGTTCAACATAAACAAGGCCGTCTGACAAATTTAAAGCAGCCTCTAAACTTTCGGCAATTCTTTTTTGTTCTTCTTTTTTGTTTACAAATTTATCAATTTGAACTTCAATATTATGTGTAATTTTTTTATTTAAGTTGGGAGTCTCATCGATTTCATAAAGCGCCTCATCAATTTTAATTTTTGTGTACCCCCTTTTTTTTAATGAAAGTATTTCCTTTTTGTATTCACCCTTTCTTCCCCTTACAATTGGTGAGTAAATAGATACCCGCGATGGTTTTGCCAGATCTAAAATTTTGTCTACCATCTCTGAGACTGTTTGTGATTTAATAGCCTTCCCTGTGAAAGGAGAGTAGGGGGTTCCAACTCGAGCATACAAGACTCTCATATAATCATAAATTTCAGTCACTGTTGCAACAATAGACCTGGGGTTTTTAGAAGTGGTTTTCTGTTCTATAGATATGGCTGGCGATAGTCCTTCTATCAAGTCAACATTTGGCTTCTTCATTCTATCCAAAAATTGCCTTGCGTAAGCAGATAGACTTTCCACATATCTTCTTTGTCCCTCCGCGTAAATAGTATCGAATGCCAAAGAGGACTTTCCAGAGCCAGAAAGTCCAGTTATAACGACCAACTGATCTCTAGGTATCTCAACAGAAAGATTTTTTAAATTGTGCTCTTTAGCACCTTTAACAACAATTTTTTTAAGCATTTTGCTTGTGGATATAAGTAATTTTGTTCATTTACAATGCGCTATATAGTATAAAGATAATAATTCATTACTAACTTAAATAGGATTTATATATGGCGGGAAGTTTAAATAAAGTTTTATTAATTGGCAGACTAGGTGCCGATCCTGAAATCAAACAAACACAAGGTGGAAAAGGTTTTGCAAGCTTAAGTGTAGCTACAAGTGAAAACTGGAAAGACAAAAACTCTGGAGAAAAAAAAGAAAAAACTGAATGGCATAGAGTTGTTATTTTTAATGAAGGCTTAGTCAATGTGGTTAAACAATACTTGAAAAAAGGTGCTCAAATCTATGTTGAGGGACAATTGACTACTAACAAATACACAGACAACAATGGCCAAGAAAAATATAGCACACAAATAGTTCTTCAAGGATACAACTCAACATTAAAAATGCTTGGTGGAGCCACAGGATCTCCTCAGGGCGGAGTTGATCAATCTTCAGCTTCTAGCTCACTACCTTCTGACGATATGAGCTCTCCGGCCGATTTAGACGACGAAGTTCCTTTTTAAATCTATTTTTTAATGGTCGATAAAAAAATCGAAATCAGAAATGTAACCGATGAGATGAAAGCATCTTATCTGTCGTATGCTATGAGCGTTATCGTCTCTAGAGCATTACCAGATGCAAGAGATGGCCTTAAACCAGTGCATAGAAGAATTATATTCGCTATGTATAAAGGTGGTTACGATTGGTCTAAACAATTTAGAAAATCAGCAAGAGTAGTCGGTGATGTTATTGGTAAGTATCACCCTCACGGTGACCAAGCTGTTTACGATGCGCTAGTTAGACTGGCACAAGATTTTTCTATGAGCTTAACTTTATTAGATGGACAAGGGAATTTTGGTTCTTTGGACGGTGATCGAGCAGCTGCAATGCGTTATACCGAAACAAGATTAGCAAAAGTAGCCGAGTTTTTAATTTCTGATATAGACAAAAATACAGTCGACTTTCAAAATAATTATGATGATACAGAATTAGAACCTGTTGTTTTACCTGCGCAGTATCCAAATCTTTTAGTTAATGGAGCTAGTGGTATTGCAGTTGGTATGGCGACTAACATACCCCCTCACAACCTTGGAGAGGTTATTGAAGGAACTTTAAAGTACATAGACAATAATGAGATCACTATAAAAGAATTGATGAAAGTAATTCCTGGTCCTGATTTTCCTACAGGAGGGATTATTATAGGTCAAAATGATATTATCCCAGGATATGAAAAAGGAAGAGGTTCTATAAAAATTAGAGGTGAGATTGAAGTTGAAGAGGGCTCTAAAGATAAAAAAATTATTGTCATCAAGTCAGTTCCTTACCAGGTTAACAAAACTGTTCTGATTGAAAAAATCGCTGAACTTATTAGAGATAAAAAAATTGAGGGAATATCAGACTTGAGAGATGAATCTAATAAAGACGGAGTAAGAATTGCAATAACAGTAAAAAAAAATGTGTCAGAAGCTATTATTATAAATCAACTATATAAATTTTCTCCATTGCAGACTTCATTTGGATTTAACACTTTAGCTATTAATGAAAAAAAACCCGAGCTTCTAAACTTAAAGCAATTTATCAAAATTTTTGTAGATTTTAGAGAAAAGGTTTTAACTAAAAGAACTTTATTTGAACTAAAAAAAGCTAAGGATAGAACCCATATTCTAATTGGGTTGTTTATTTCAATTGAGAATATTGACGAAGTTATTTCTATTATTAGAAAATCAAAAGACCCCTCGGAAGCAAAAGCTACATTGTTAAAAAAAGTATGGAGCTTTCAAAAATCAAAGATTGATAAAGATGTTTTAGAGGTTAACGAACTATCCACTAAGAAAGAATATCAGTTAAGCGACCATCAGGTTAAGGCCATTTTAGAATTAAGATTGCAAAAATTAACAAATATAGGACACGAAGAAATTAATTCAGAACTGCAAGACCTGTATAAACTAATAGTAAAATATAAGAAAATTCTTAATGATAAGAAAGAATTACAAAATTTAATTAAAACCGAATTAGCGGAGATTAAGAAAAAGTTTGCAGTTCCTAGAAGAACTAAGTTAGTAGGGGCTGTAGAGAATGTCGATGTGGAAGATGTTATTCAAGAAGAAAAAGTAATCGTTACCGTTACCAATAAAGGATATATTAAAAGAACTCCCCTAACTTCCATACGAGCGCAAAAAAGAGGCGGCAAAGGAAAAACGGGAATAGTTACTAGGGAAGAAGATTTTGTTTCTCAGTTATTCCCTGTAAGTACTTTAACCCCAGTTCTGTTTTTTTCATCCAAAGGAATTGTGTACAGATTAAAAGCATGGAAAATTCCTGAAGGCTCTAATACATCCAAGGGTAAAGCCCTAGCAAATATATTCCCTATAAAAGCAGATGCACAAATTAGTTCTATACTTCCATTGCCATACGACCAATCTACATGGAAAGATAATTTTTTAATCTTTGTTACGGCCAATGGTAAAATAAGAAAAAATAGCATTCTTGATTTTGAAAATATCCAAGCAAATGGAAAGATTGCCATGAAGCTTGAAAAAGACGATAAAATAGTAAGTGTCAAGATTGTAAAAAAGAATGACGACGTAATGTTAAATACCTATTCTGGAAAAAGCTTAAGAATTAATGCAAGTAAGATTAGAATTTTCAAAGGAAGATCCTCAAAAGGAATTAAAGGTATTAATCTTAAAAATAATGACAAGGTTATCTCCCTTACTGTTTTAAATCATGTGACTACGACTTCTGAGGAAACAAAGGCTTATATAAAAAGAACTAGAAAAGACGATTTGGAAAATACTGACGATACAAATTTTGAAATTAGCACTAAGAAATACGAAGAGCTAAAACTAAGAGAAGAATTTATTTTAACTATTACAGAAAATGGATATGGAAAAAGATCTTCTTCTTATGAATTTAGAGAAAGTGGCCGAGGAGGTCAGGGTATAATAAATATTATTAGCTCTGAAAGAAATGGCAATATAGCCGCTTCTTATTCTGTCAAAAATGATGATGACATCATGTTGATTACTAACAAAGGCCAAATGATCAGGTGTGCAGTTAGTGATATAAGAATTACAGGAAGAAACACACAAGGAGTAAGAATATTTAAGGTAGAAAAAAATGAAAAAGTGGTTTCTTCTGTTTGTTTAACAGATTCTGTGGCAGATTAGATTAATGAAAAAAATTGGTATATACCCAGGAACTTTTGACCCAATTACATTAGGACATTTGGATATAATAAAGCGAGCCAGTCAAATTGTCGATACTCTTTATGTCTCTATAGCACTAAGCAAAAACAAAAAAACATTATTTTCAGCTGAAGAAAGAGTTCAGATTGTTAAAAAGTCTTTAGGAAATTCTTTTAAAAACGTAAAAATAATTAGCTTTAATACTCTAACCGTATCATTGTGCAAAAAAATCAAAGCTTCATTAATTTTTAGAGGTTTGAGAGTAGTGACTGATTTTGAGTATGAATTTCAGTTAGCTGGCATGAACAATAGACTTAATAAAAAAATACAAACTATTTTCTTAATGGCTGAAATTGAAAATCAATTAATTTCCTCTAATATGGTTAAAGAAATTGCTGAATTAGGAGGTGATGTTAGAAAATTTGCACCAAAACCAGCAATAGTATATTTAAACAAAAAATTTAAAAATAAGAAGTGATGAAATTTATTTTAACAAAAATAGTTGTATTATTGATCTTGTTTTTATCAACCATTAAAGGAGAAGCAGTGGAAAATCCAAAAATAATTTTAACGACAAAATACGGTGATGTAAAAATTGAGCTTTTTAAAGATATTGCTCCAAATCATGTAGAAAGAGTTTTAGAACTTAGCAAAGCAGGTAAGTATGACGGTGTTGCTTTTCATAGAGTGATAGATGGTTTTATGGCTCAAACTGGTGATATCCAGCATGGAAATACCAAAAAAGGTTTTAATGCTGCTATGGCTGGAACAGGTGGTTCTGATCTTCCAGACTTAACTCAAGAATTTAACAATACTGCCCATGAACGAGGTACTCTTTCTATGGCCAGATCTCAAGATCCCAATAGTGCTAATAGTCAGTTCTTTATTTGTTTTCAAAATGCTTCTCATCTTGACCGACAATATACTGCCTTTGGAAAAGTTTTAGAGGGTATGGAATTTATCGATAAGTTAAAAAAAGGTGAAGATGGTTCTGGTGCTGTTACTGATCCCGATATTATTGTAAAAATTGCTGTTCTTTAAGTCCTCTCATGCCATGTTCATTTAAATTATTAAATGAAAATTCTGGCGCAAGATTAGGAAAAATTATTACTAGCAGGGGTGAAATTGATACTCCTGCTTTCATGCCCGTTGGTACTGCAGCTACTGTTAAAGCTTTATTAATTGATCAAGTCAAAGGTACTGGGGCCCAAATAATTTTAGGGAACACTTATCATTTAATGTTAAGACCTGGAATTGAAAGAATTAGCAGGGTGGGTGGTCTCCACCAATTTATGAATTGTGACTTACCTATTTTAACAGATTCTGGTGGCTTTCAGGTAATGTCTCTATCTAAAATTAGCAAAGTAGTTGAAGACGGAGTTTATTTTAATTCTCATGTAGATGGTAAAAAAATATTTCTATCTCCAGAAGTAAGCATACAAATTCAAAAAGGATTAAACTCAGATATAGTAATGATTTTTGATGAATGTCCTGAATACACAAGTGACAAAAACAGAGTAAAAAAATCTGTAGATCTTTCAATAGAGTGGGCAAAAAGATCTAAAAAAGAATTTGGTATTAATCCTGAAAAAATGCTTTTTGGTATTGTTCAGGGAGGTGTTTTTAATGACCTGAGAAAAGACTCTTTAAAAAGATTAGAAGAAATAGGATTTGATGGTTATGCACTAGGAGGACTTGCGGTTGGAGAAAAGCAACAAGAAATGTTTGATGTTTTGGATAACATTAAAGAAGATCTTCCACGGGACAAGCCACATTATTTAATGGGCGTAGGAACGCCTGCAGACAT